>JBEPZQ010000024.1:664-2412 GCA_041640755.1 Thermodesulfovibrio sp.
ATTTGGATTTCTCTTTAATATTGAAAACCTTAATTTTCAGATTGTTAAATTTCATAGCAAGGCTTTTTTACTATACTCTATACTTACAAATATTAGTCAAACTATAGGCTTGCAAAAGGCTTTGCGAAGAAGAAAAAACAGTCTTTGCTTCATCATTCTCGTGAATATCTCAAAATGACTACCTTCCGCCTCATTAAAAGAGGTCGTCACGTCTTTGGCTATCTACAGTCTCCGCAACCAATAAATTTCGCCATTTTCCTTTTCGTCCGACAGAGAGATTTCTTCGGTATCCTAACGGATGCCTCGCAATGACAGGGTGAGGTCCTTGCGGGTGCCTCCCTCATTGTCATTGCGAGCTTCTGCGAAGCAATCTCGCCTTTCCCTTCTCATATAACGGTGATACTGCTACGCCTTCGGCTTACAGAGCCTTCTCTCGTCATTACGAGACTTGCATCGCAAGCCGAAATGCTCTCTCTTTTGGGATAAAAAAGAGATTCCCACGCATCACCTTCACTGAGAATTGCTATGATATAAAGAAGAGGTTTTATAGCAAATCGCTCAATTTATTTTTGAATTATAGGTTGATTTTCAAAAAATCAAATAGGCTTTCTGTCAAAGAAAATGTTTTTACCTTTTACACTTAATGGAACGCCTAAAATTATCTGGGCATCCATAAGTTCAAGATTTTTAGCAGCAACGCCAATGGTGCACATAACTCTATTGTCCACCCCAAATTCTTTAGCAACTGAGACAAGGGAGCCTATTGCAATACCTAAATCTATAGCTCTTATTGTACATACTGGTCCTGAATAGTCACTCTTGTGTCCCTTTTGTTTTAAAATACTGTTACAGTCATATCCACAAGCACCACAATTTACTCCTGCTGGCTTTTTAAAATTAAGTCCAATTAAAATAACTGCTTCAGCATCCCTTACATTTTGTGCATCTCTTTTGAAGAATTTGTAAGCTTCTCCCCTTTCTGCAATCTTTTCCATCTCCTCAGCCAAAGCCTGCTTTTCCTCAGGAGTTACAATTCCTGTTACAATTTCATCCTCTCCCTTTGCCTTTGGTGCTGTTCTTGCTGAAACAAGCATTATTTTTGCAAGTGTCTCAATCACTTCTTTTTCAGGATTTAGCTCCATAGTATCCTCCCAAAAAATTTTTTGTGATGTATTATTTTAGCATGAGGTTAAATCTAAATTGTTGACTTTCAAGCATTATATTGAATAAACACCACGGCTTTGGTGAGATTCGCATTAATAGAGAAAAATAAACAGGGATATTAAGGGTTTTATAAAAAATCGCTCAATTTAGGTTAAACATAAAATAAAAATCGGCAGGAAGGGGATTTCCTGCCGAATGTTCAAGTTTAATGTTTATTAGAATTTTATATTGCCTGCTCCCCACGCTCCTTAGTTCTTATTCTTATAGCATCCTCAACTGGTAGGATGAAAATCTTACCATCACCAACATTTCCTGTGTATGCCTTCTTCTGAAATACTTCCACAACCTTCTCAACCATCTCATCAGGCACAACAACTTCAATTTTCATTTTAGGGATAAAGTGAACCTCTATCTCAGAGCCTCTGTATATTTCAATGTGACCCTTCTGTCTTCCAAATCCATTCACTTCATAAACTGTCATTCCCTGAATGCCTGCAAAAACAAGAGCTTCTTTGACTTCTTCAAATTTAAAGGGCTGTATTATGGCTTCAATCTTTTTCATGTTTTACCTCCTTTTATAGTAA
>JBEPZQ010000024.1:2422-9540 GCA_041640755.1 Thermodesulfovibrio sp.
TGCTGATGAGTCAAGTCCAATGATTTCTTCTTCCTCTTTGACCCTTATTTTCATGAATATCCGTATGATTAAGAATATCAGTGCAGTCATAACTCCTGTGTAAACTATTGTTACAAGAACTGCCAATGTCTGTGTCCAAAGTTGAGCTGGATTACCGTACAAAAGCCCTTTGCCAGCTTCATTGATTGCTGGGTCTGCAAATACTCCTGTAAGGATTGCACCAATTATTCCAGCAACTCCGTGAATTCCAAATACATCAAGGGCATCGTCATAACCTATTTTTGGTTTCATTTTAGCAACGCTAAAGTAGCACAGAAATCCTGCCAAAGCTCCAATTATGATAGAACCCACAACATTGACAAATCCTGCAGCAGGAGTAATAGCAACAAGTCCAGCAATCATTCCTGATGCAATTCCCAATACCGTAGGTTTTTTTGTCATAGCCCACTCAGTAAACATCCAGCTAAGGGCAGCTACTGCTGTTGCTGTATTTGTATTAATGAAAGCCTGCGCAGCAAGTCCATTGGATGCAACAGCACTTCCAGCATTAAATCCAAACCATCCAAACCACAAAAGTCCAGCACCAATTGCAACAAGGGTTAGATTATTATGTAGAAGAGCAGTATTTTTTCTCTTACCAAGAATAAGCACTCCAACCAAAGCTGCAATACCTGCATTTATGTGGACAACTGTTCCACCTGCACAATCAAGTGCACCCCTATCTGCAAGAAATCCTCCACCCCATACCCAGTGTGCCACAGGAACATAAACAAGACTCATCCAGAGAATTGAAAACAAAACCCATGCTGAAAACTTCATTCTCTCAACATAAGCACCACTTATCAGTGCAACTGTAATTGCTGCAAATGTAAGCTGAAATACAACAAATAAAACCTCAGGTATAGTGCCTTGCAATGAATCTACCTTAAGTCCTGACAAAAAAGCCTTATCTAAGTAACCAATTACTCCCGCAATATCACCTGAAAAAGTAAGTGAGTATCCAAAAGCAATCCAAAGTAAACTAACCAAGCAGTAAGCAACAAAGCTCATAGCAATTGTGTTAAGAACATTTTTTCTCCTTGCCAGTCCACCATAAAACAGTGCAAGTCCTGGAACAGTCATGAGCATAACAAGGGCTGTTGCCATAATCATCCATGCAGTATCTCCTGTATCCAGCTTTTGCTGAGGAGGTTGTGCCTCCTCGGCAAAAAGCAAGCCTGATGAAATTGTTAAAAACATCGTAATTAGAAATAAAATACTTAAAAATTTTTTCATTTTGCCCTCCTTTAAAAGCTAAATGTTATATTGATTCCTGTTACCCAAGTGTCATCAAGGTGTCCATTGGGATTGTAAGGATTGCCGTCAACAATTCTTTTTGCCTTGTTTGAAAGTGGAAACCAGTACTGAACAACAGGCTGAACTGTTAAGTTCTTTGTAATTGGAATGGTAAATCCAGCTTGAAGTTTTCCATCGTGAAATCCGCTGTATTTTTTGCCTGTGTACTCTCCTGTGCTTCTTTCATAGGTTCTCCAGTAGCTATCATCTCCTTTGAAATATCCAAATGAAGCTGCAAGGTCAAGGGTTATGTCCTTGTAGACCTCAAAGGAATGGGAAAATGAGAGATTAATATAAGTACTGGGATAAGTTGAGATATCACGATAAATTGTAAGGGTAGGTTTAGAAATCACATCATAAGTCGCGCTTAGGAAGAGTTCTTCTGTCTCATCAGTATACTTTGTTCCGTAGTAAATGTAACCAGCAGTAAGAGAAAGCTTGTCAATGGGATTGAATGTGTAACTGAGTGTAAGGTCAGATTCATTAAAGCTTTTTCTTCCCGGCCTGTCAGGAACAAAACTCTGAGTTTGCCTTTCATTAGTGTCAATGTTTCCCCAGTAATTAACTGAAAAACCCTTGTAAGAAACTGTGACTGATGGTTGAATAACAACGCTTCCTGAACTCAGCTCATAACCCCTGAAAATGTACCTGTTGTAAACACCTAAACCAACAGAACCAGTAACCTTGTCCTCTTCCTGCTTTGCCTCTTCAGCATAAACAAAAGAGAAAGAGATAAGAACAACTAACGCCACTACCAAATACCTGAAACTTTTCATGATGCTACCTCCTTTTTTATTTTTATAAAAAATAATGCTAAAAGCATGCCAAAATGAAATGATTGAAATTAAAGGATTTTAAAGTTTAATATAAGCTACAATTTTGTATAGTTTTACAAAATTGTAATTTTCATTTGTCCAAACAAAAAAATAGATAGAAACACTTCACTGTGAGTCTATCTTTTGCAAGGGATAGCATGTTAATCGTCCACTCCATCACTGGAAGCCTTTGGCTCTTAATCACTGCGAGCCTTCATATAACTCCCCTTGTCAATGCAAGCCTCCCTGTTGCGAACGAAGCACTCCAACACATTGTCCCTACGAGCCTCTAAAGAAGGCGAAGCGGTCTCTGATTGGTGGTCGGAGATTAGTGCATGGTGATTAGAGAATTGTGAATGATGGATTTTAGATTTTGGATTGTTTTAATTATAGATTATTTTCTATCATGACGAATCCTATTTTTTGTAATTGCGAAGGACTTTATTCCTTAAGTAATCTCTTTTCTTCATTTTCGTTGTCTCATCATTGCGACGCATTCCTTTTTTCTGTCATTGCGAGCATCCGAAGGATGCGTGGCAATCTTTTCTTTTTCCCTTCAAAGGAATGAGATTGCTTCGTCGCTAACGCTCCTCGCTATGACGACAAGGAAAGAATTCGCAATGACGACAAATAAAGTGTTAGCAATGACGACAAGGAGGTCATTGCGAGCGTAGCGAAGCAATCTCGTCTTTATTTTCCCATAAAGCCTTATTAGAGAACGCTTCGCCCCAGATTGCTACGCTATTGCTCGCAACAGGGGGTCCCACAGTGACGCTTGTAAATCTCTATTTTTGGGTAATGTGAGCATCTTGTATCATAGTTTTGGGGAGGGGCGTTGAAAATTATCTTAGATATACAAGATGCTCACATTTTTGTCAATCATGAGAAAGCCAAGCCTATACAATGATAAATCATACAGAATCGCAGTAATCAAAAGCTAATGCTGTGTTTAAAAGTTCAAGTTCTATGTCCTTTTCCTCTTCAAGTCTGCCAAGTGCATCTGCTCTGCATTGTTTGCAATGCCTGATTTGAGGAATGAATCTCTCTGCGTTTGACCTTACCTTCTCTACCAAAGCGTGAGATGGTCTTACTATATTTTTAAACCTGCCATTAGGAATAAGCGGTATAATATTCATCACTGTGACTTTTAATTCATTTGCTTTTTTTGCTATGCATTCTATTTCTTCCTCATTTATACCCGGAATTAACACTGAATTAATTTTTACATAGAACCCTTTTTCAGTAAGCATTTTCAAGCCTGTCCATTGATTTTCAATTAGCATTTCAATTGCCTCTTTACCTCTCAGCAATTTGCCTTTATGATTAATCCAAGAATAAATTTTTTCAGCTACAGATTTATGGACTGCATTAATGGTTACTGTAATTGTCTGAATATTCAACTCCTGTAGAAGTTCAATTTTTTCAGGCAAAAGAAGCCCATTTGTTGAAAGGCAGAGATTGATTCCCGGGAACTCTTTTCTAACCAGCTTGAAAAATTCAAAGGTGCTGTCATTTGCCAGAGCATCACCCGGACCAGCAACGCCTACAACAGAAATCCTTTCTCTATCCATGATGATACTCAGCCTCTCAAGTGCTTCATAGGGAGTCAAAATCCTGCTTGATACGCCGGGTCTTGATTCATTGACGCAGTCATATCTTCTATCACAATAATTACAGCTTATGTTACAATTAGGCGCAACGGGCAGATGTACTCTGCCATATTTTTTATGTGCCTCCTTTGAAAAACATGGATGCTTTTTCAATATCTCAGCATCAAGAAATGGCTTTTTCATCTGTTTCTCCTGTTCTTATTCTAATTGCTTGCTCAATAGGGCAAACAAATATTTTTCCATCGCCATGTTTCCCTGATTTGTTCACTCTTATTATTGTCTCAACAATATTTTCTACCATATCATCTGGCACAATCATAGTTATCATTCTCTTTGGCACAAAAAGAGCAACCTTCTGTAAAGAATGCTCAAGAGCGTATTTTGAAGGAGTTGGTTTAAGCTTTACAGCTGTGCAAAAGCTCTCTGGCAGATCCGAGTCCATCTCTTCTATGCATGTGTCGCCCTTTTGCTTTCCTCTACCCTCAACACCTTGAAGAGTTAATGACGGAAAACCAATCTCTTCAAGGGCTCTTTTTGTCTCTGGAGTTTTATCTCTTCTGATTATGGCTATAATCTCTTTCATAGTCCCTCCTCCCCTGTTCTAATTGTAAATGACCTTTCTACAGGGCTTACAAATATTTTTCCATCACCAATAAATCCTGTGCGGGCTTTATCATTTATAATGGCAATTACCCTATCAACATCCTCATCATCCACTACCATCATAATCAATGTCTTTGGAAGTTCATCGTAATGAACTGGTCCAACTTGAAGTCCCTTCTGTTTTCCTCTACCAAAAACTGGCATTTTGGTAAGTGAAGGAAATCCTGCTCCTTCTAATGCAAGAACAACCTCCTGCTCTTTTTCTGGTCTTATAAATGCCCTAATCATTTTCATTGTCCTTCCTCCTTGTTTATTAATTTTTTAAGCCACGGCGGTGGCGAAGTTTTTAGTGTTGAGAGAAGTTTTTCAATGCATTCCTCTATTGTTGTTCCCTCCTTTACTTTAAGAGGCATCATGCCTTTTTGAGAAAGTCTTGCAGCAGATGGTGGTCCAATTTCTGTTATAAAAACAATCTTGCAATCTGAAAGAGCCTTTACTTTGTCCCACACCAAATCATTGTGAACTTCAGGCATATCCTTACTGTCTTCAATTTTGCTGTCCCTACCTTCTGAAAATTTTCTAATTTCTGAAAATCTGTAACCATTTCTGTCAATTTCATAAATTACAAACTGACCACATCTTCCAAAGTGCTCATTAACATTTATGCCATCCGTTGATGCAAAAGCGATTTTCATAGGTGTCCCTCCTTCATTAATAAATTGACCAAATCACATATAATATTGATGCTACCTCTATAGCCAATCGTGAGTTTCTGTGAATATCCGAAATTTTTATATACCGGGAAACCCATCTCATAAAGAGGCACTCTCAGTCTTTTCGCATTTCTATGAGCATGACTGTTTGAAATAAGCAGGTCATATTTGCCTTTAATGCTACTTAAAGAACCGATGATGACCTCCTCTGCTGAAATGAATTCAGCATTTTCTGTGTTTTCAGGCAATACAACTGACTTAAGTTGCATGCCCATATCCAAAAGAAGATTGGATAGATGAAAAACATTGTCGGATTCAAGGGCAAGGGCGACTTTTTTGCCTGTAAGAAAGAATTGAGCATCTCGCATTGTATCTATCAGGATTTTCCTGTCTCTCTGAAGCTTATCTGGAATTTTTCTTCCACTGATTAGTGAGAGAGTTTCAACAAATTCATCGTTAGCTCTTATCCCTGTTAAGCTTCTGAATACCCTATATTCTATGCCAAATCTTTCTTTCAAAAGCTTACCTAATGAACTCAGGCTATCTCCTAAAACCAATGTAAACTCTGAGTCTCCCATTCTCTCAATATCTTCTAAAGTAACACCTCCTTTGGCTATTCCTGAGAATGAACTGCTTCCATCAAGGCTTGAAAGCTCTGGCAGTATGATAGGTTTTAGTCCAAAAAGCTCAGAAATCTCTTTAATTTCTGAAAAATCCTGAGGTGTGAGATGGTGACCGGCAATAATATTGATCTGTCCTTTTTTCTGCATAATCTCCTTTGACGGAATTAAACCTAAAATTTTTTCTACTGCCTCTTTGTATCCTCTTTGCAAACTTCCTCTATAATCAGGAAGAGGAATGTGTATTAATTTTAAGCCACTGTCTTCCAACTGATTTACAATATCCTCACTAATTTCCTCTCCCTTGATATGAGAAATCGCTCCTGTTATGACTGCTATCAGTCTTGCTCCTTTTTCTCTTAAGTTTTCAATTGTGCTTTTTAGTTTCTCCATCCCTCCCATAACAACTTCTTCAGTGAAAATTTTTGTGCTAAACATTGATATAGGCTCTCTAAAATGTTTGATAAGAAGAACCTTTCCTAAAAAATTACATCCCTGAGTTGTATGAAGCAGAGGAGCTGCGCTTTCAATTCCCTGTAAAGCCATAACAGCACCAATAAAGGGAGCATTTTTTAATGGATCAATAAAGATATCCTCCTCACTCCTTTTAATCAAAAGTTTTGAAAATTCTCTTGAGGAGTAAAAACTCAATGCTCTGCTTATGTCTTCTGCAAGGTTCACTAAACCTCTATATCCTGCATAGGCTCTGTGTCTTTCCTGATTGACATCTACAAAGGGAAACCCTTCTTTGATAGCCAGATATTGGTTTCTGCCTCCTGCAACGAGGATGTCTGCTTTGGTCTCTTTCATTATTTTCAAGATGTTTGCCGAAGAAGTATCTTCAAAAAGAATGCAGTTATCACTCACCAACTCTCTTATTCTTTTTTCATCCTCATATGTGCTTTTCTTTATACCCACTGCAACTACATCAAGCCCCAAATCATTCAAAGCAGATATCATTGACCAAGACTTAACGCCACCTGTATAAAGCACAACTCTTTTGCCTTTGAGTGATTCATAATGAGAAAGTTGGCTTTGAAGTTTTCTCTCCTCATGCTTAATCAGTTTTTCCACTTTTTCCGCAAGTCTTCTATCTTTAGGGAAAAAAGAAACCATCTTCCTAAGAGCATTGGCAATCTCTGTTTTGCCGAAAAATGAGACTTCCACAAATGGTATGCCGTATCTTTTCTCCATCTCAATCCCAATATTTACAAGGGCTCTGCTGCATACAATAACATTAAGCTTGGCTCTATGAGCCCACTTTATCTCTCTGTAGCGAGAGTTACCTGTAATTCTTGAAAGAATTCTGAAACCCGCCTTTTGAAGCAAAGATTCTATAAATACTTGCTCTCCAGCGATGTTGTATTCTCCAATCAGATTGATGTCTCTTTCACCAAAATCAGGTGGCTCTTGCTTTCCAAT
>JBEPZQ010000024.1:9550-13436 GCA_041640755.1 Thermodesulfovibrio sp.
CATAATCAAGAAGAACTTCGCCTGCTATGCGGTTTCCCAAATTTTTTGGTCCTATAAAGCCCGGTGCATTAACAGGAATAACATCAGTATTGAATTTTTCTGTTGCCTCAAGGCAAATCTTTTCTATGTCCTCTCCAAGAAGTCCTGTAGCACAGGTTGAATAGACAAAAATAGCAGAAGGTTTGATATTCAACACAATATGCTCAATAGCTTTTAAAAGTTTTCTCTCTGTTCCCAAGATTATGTCAAGTTCAGAAAGGTCAGTGGTAAAACCCATTTTATGAAAAATGCCCCTTTCTGATACTGTTCCTCTGCCCTGCCAAGAGTTAGCACAGCAAGAAATAGGACCATGCACAAGATGAACTGCATCGGCAATTGGTTGTAACACAATCATTGCACCATCAAAAGCGCAGGATTCTCCTCCTCTTGCCCTGCAGATTTTTTCCTTTTTTTGTATTTCATCTGTCTTATTTATTGTAGAAAGCAACATATTGCACCTACCTTATTACGTCAAAACTTGGGGAGTCCTTTGTCTGTCTATCCATCTCATCAAGAACAGTATTGACCATAAGTGTCAGAAGGTTGAGAGCACCACTGTATCCAATAATTGGATATCTGTGCATGTGATGCCTATCAAATATTGGAAAACCAACCCTGATAAGCGGAATATCAGTATCTTTCCATAAAGCCTTGCAATAAGAATTGCCAATAAGCAGATCAACAGGTTCTGTAAAAAGAAGAGAACGCAGATGCCACATATCCTTTTTTATGTAAACCTTACCCTCTGTGCCAAAAAGAGGCTCTCTTTGAAGAATTGAATAGGCTTGTCTTTCAAAGTCCTCATCGCCATTAGTGCAAACGATATGAACAGGAATACCACCAAGCTCAAGAATAAAGCTTAATAAACCAAGCAGAAGGTCAGGGTCTCCGATGAGCGCAAATCTTTTTCCATGAATATAAGCATAGGAGTCAATCATGGCATCAATTACTCTTCCTCTCTCTTCAATCAACTCTTCTGGAATAGGCTTGTTTGTGAGCTGACTGATAACATCAATAAATAAATCCGTATTAGTTATACCGATAGGATAGGGAATGTTTACAAAAGGCTGCCTCCAAACTTCCTTTATAAACTCACCTGTTTTCTGTGTTGAATACTTCTGAAGAGCAACAGTTGCTGTTGAATTGATTGAATCCCTTAAATCCTCAAGAGTTGTTCCACCTGAATACATCTGATATTCACCAGTATTTGGAGCATCAAGATGATCACTGATATCACTAAGAAGAATATGATTAACACCCATCATACTGAGAATTCTTTTGACTTCCCTGTAGTTACCAGTGTATGTGTCAAATCCTAAAATAAGATTTATCTTTTCAGTCTGAACAGGTTTCAATCCAGCTGTCATATAACTTAAAATTCCTTTTAACATCGCATCATAGCCATTTATATGGGAACCTGTAAAGCTTGGTGTGTTGGCATAGGGAGTAAAAATTTCCTCAGGGATTACTCCTTGTTTTTTTGCTTTCTTGATAAACGCATTTAAATCATCTCCAATAACCTCAGCCATACATGTGGTTGAGATCGCAAACATCTTTGGTTTATAGAGCGCATAGGCATTTTCAAGTCCCTCAACAAGATTATTCAAACCTCCAAATACCGCTGCATCCTCTGTCATTGAGGTTGATACAGCTGGCACAGGCTCTTTAAAATGTCTGCTCAGATGACTTCTGAAATAAGCAACACAGCCCTGAGAACCATGAACAAATGGCAATGTGTCCTTGAATCCTAATGCACAAAGCACTGCACCAAGTGGCTGGCATGCCTTAGCAGGATTGATTGTCAGAGCCTTGCGAGCAAAATTTTTCTCTCTGTATTCTGGCGTTTTTGTGTACTCCAAAACCTTTTGAACTTCCTCATCTGTGCAAGGGATTTCAAACTCCTTTTTACTCTCAAAAATTCTTTTGTACTCATCACTTTTATAAAGTTCTACATGGTCTTTTATTTTCATTTTGTTTTCCTCCTTATCAATTTCCATGAAGGATTGTTTATAGCCATATCCATGTCACGGGCAAAAACAGGAAAGCCATCAAATCCGTGATACGGTCCTGAATAATCCCAAGAATGCATCTGTCTGAACGGAATTCCCATTTTATGATATACATATTTCTCCTTAATTCCTGAGCCTACTAAGTCTGGCTTTAAAGCCTCTGCAAATTTTTCAAGTTCATAGTGAGATGGATCATCATACAAAAGTGCATTTTTTGCCAACTGAGGATATGTTCTCTCATAGTCATCCCTATGTGCAAACTCATATCCTGTAGCAATAACTGTCATTCCTAAGTCCTCATAGGCACCAACAATATGTCTTGGTCTTAATCCTCCAACATAAAGCATTACCTTTTTACCCTCCAGTCTGGGTCTGTATTTTTCTATTACTTGGTCCATAAGAGGTTTATACTTTTCAATGGTTTTCTCTGTCTTTTCCATGATTTTATCATCAAAATTCCGTGCTATTTTTCTCATGCTTTCATATATCTTAGTTGGGCCAAAAAAGTTGTACTCCATCCAAGGAATCTCATAGTTTTCCTCAAGATAACGGGCAATATAGTTTGTTGACCTGTAGCAGTGAACCAGAATTAACTTTGGTCTTGGTAGCATAGTTAGCTCATTAAGAGTACAATCTCCGGGTATCTGTGCAATAACTCTAAGTCCCATCTCTTCAAGAATTTTTCTTGAAGCCCAAGCCTCTCCACCAATGTTATAGTCACCAAGAATAAGAACATCATAGGGAGTTTCCTTCTCTAAAACTCCCTTTACCTTTCCAAGAACCCAGTCTCTTATGCTGTCATTGGCTATGTGATGTCCAAGAGACTGACTTACTCCTCTGAAGCCTTCGCAACGGACAGGTATCACAGGTATTCCAAGCTCCTTAGTCATCTTTCTTGCAACAGACTCAATATCATCGCCTATAAGACCAACAGGGCATTCACACTGGATGCTAATACCCTTAGCCAAAGGAAACATCTCTTTAATCTCTCTGCAAAGCTGTTCAAGTTTTTTATCTCCTCCGAAAACAATGTCATTTTCCTGAAAATCGGAAGTAATATGCATTGTTCCAAAGGCATTTATTCCAGTTATTCCGTTATAGTAGTTTCTTCTTGACCACCAACTATACTGTCCGCAACCCACAGGACCGTGACTTATATGAACCATGTCTTTTATCGGTCCCCATACAACTCCCTTTGAACCTGCATAGGCACATCCCCTTGAGGTCATTACACCGGGTCTTGACTTGACATTAGACTTAAGCCCGCAGGTTGAGGGAGTGCATTCAGGGTCATTGGATAATAAATGTTTTCTCCTTTCTTTTTTTGTTTTTTCAGGATATACTTCAAGAACTTCTTCTATTAATTTTTCAGTATTCTGTTCAATTATTCTATGCATTTTTATTCCTCCTTTAATCTAAAAATCCGTATTTTTCAAGTAATTCTTCAAGTTCATCCATTGTAAGCGGTGTTGGAATGTATAAATTTTTGTTCTCAGCCATCTTCTTTGCCAGAGCTCTATATTCATCTGCCTGTGGATGTTCAGGGGCATACTCAACTACTGTCATACGATTAAGTTCTGCCTTCTGAACCATATTATCCCTCGGAATAAAGTGAAGCAGCTGAGTTCCCAGTCTTTCTGCAAACTCTGACACAAGCTCGTATTCCTTGTCTACTTTTCTTGAATTACATATAATTCCACCAAGCCTTACGCCTCCACTTTGAGCGTATTTAAGAATTCCTCGGGAGATATTGTTGGCAGCATAAATTGCCATCATCTCACCAGAAGTAACAATATAAATCTCCTTTGCTTTGCCCTCACGAATAGGCATGGCAAAAC
>JBEPZQ010000025.1:0-13099 GCA_041640755.1 Thermodesulfovibrio sp.
TTCTACTGTAGAACGCTTTCATCTTAAGATATAGTTCATCAAGTTCTCTTTCAGGTACAGAGTCCCATACAATTCCACATCCTGCATAGTATGAAAGTTTTGAGCAATAGCCTACTGCTGTTCGTAGAAGCACAGACAGTGTAAAATCTGTCTCATTTTTTATCAATCCTGCACATCCGCAGTAGTAACTTCTTGGATGTGACTCAAGAGTATCAATCATTTGGACAGCCTTTCTCTTTGGAGCACCTGTTACAGAGGCAGGAGGAAAAGTTGCTTTAAGTATTTCAATCAAGCTTTTCTCTGTATGTGCCTGAACTGTAGAATGCATCTGATAAAGAGTTTTATATTTTGTTATTTTAAAAAGCTCCGGAACTGTAACACTGCCAATTTTAGCTATTCTTCCTATGTCATTTCGCATCATATCTGTAATCATGAGGTTTTCAGCCTTGTCTTTCAAACTATTTTCAAGGAACTTTCTTGTATTAGCTGTTCCCTTTATTGGCTTGCTTGTAATAATACTGCCAACTCTCTCAAGAAAAAGCTCCATTGAGCCTGAGATTAAGAAAAAATCATCAAGCCTTAAATAAAATGCATAGGGCACTGGCTGAGATCTGTAAAAATTAAAAAATAAAGAAAGACTGTCTCCCAAAAACTCAAAGTCAAATCTGTTTGTTAAATTAATCTGATAAACAGTGCCTTCTTCTATAAGCATTTTTATCTTCAATATGCCTTCAATAAAATCAGAATCATTCATAGAGCTACTTAAAGGCTTCAGGGTGTATGAGTTTTTTATTTGCCTAATTTTCCTAAGATTCCGAATTTTCAAGAGTATCACAGCAGGCAATTTGGATTTTTTTATATTTAAATTTAAACTTTCTCCTGACAGATCATAGGAAAAAACTGCAAAACTTAGTGGCTCAATATTTTCTATCTCATCCAAAGAGCTATAAAATCTAAAATACTCAATATCTGCCTCGTAAAATCCTTCCTTCCCAAGCCAATTCCCACAAAGAACAAGCATTTACCTATAAGTTCTCCTCATCAATTGCAGAATTAAGAATTTTAAGAAAATCTTCATCTATTTTAAATTCCTTATCCATAAAACGGGAAACTGCAGTTGCACCCATTAAACTATTTGTTATAAAAATAGCAGATGCCTCATAAATATCTTTTAACTTTAGCCTCTGCTCCTTTACTCCCATTTTTTCAATCAAAATTTGCATTGTTGTGCCTAATAAAAGACCGCATTCCTTTGCAGGAGTAAGAAGCTTGTCTTGTTTCACTATCAAAATATTAGATGCAGAACACTCAGTAATCTCATCATTTTCATTAAGAATTACTGCATCATCAAAACCATTACTTAAAGCTTCCCTTTTTACAAGAATATTTGGTAAATAATTCATAGTTTTGTGATAAATCACAGGACTTTTACTGTGCCTTTTTATAGATGAAAGGCAAAGCTTTTTCGGAGCAAAATTTGGAGCAAGCTCCTTTTCAAGCACAATAACATCATAGTCTTGTGGATTTGAATAGTAAAGCAAGTCTCCCTTTGACAGCAAACAAAACTTAACATAAAGATTCTTTCTATCTCCTACTTTTTCCTCAATTGCAGAGCAAAAATCTTCAAAATCAGGACAAGGAAGTCCCAAAAATTCTGCAGAAGCCTTAAGTCTGACATAGTGCCTTTTTAGCCTCTTTGTCCTTCCTCTCCATAGTATTGTCTCAAAAATTCCTTCACCAAATAAAAGGGTTCTTACAATTTCCATCTTTTATTTTAAGATTTTTTTCTTTTCCTTGTCTTGCAAATTGCGATATAATAAGGTATGATTAAAAACACATTTTTAATTCTTGAAGGCATAGGAGAGAAAAGGGAGAAAAGACTCTGGAGAGAAGGAATCCTCTCATGGGAAGATTTTTTTTGCTGTAGTGAAGTATTAGATATTGATAGAGAAAGAAAACGATTTTATGACGAATTTTTATATGAAGCAACCGATGCCTTAAATCAAAAAGACTGCAGGTTTTTCTCAAAAAACTTAAAAAGAATGGAACACTGGCGACTTTTCTCAGAATTTATAAATGACGCTGTATGTATTGATATTGAAACCAACGGATTTACATTAGAAAAAGGTGGATATGTAACAATTGTAGGCTTGTATTCGGTCAAGGGATATCAAGCTTTAATAAGAAATGAAAACCTGACATCAGAGAATCTACAGGAGGCTTTAAATAACTATAAGTATGTAATCACATTCTATGGAAGCGTCTTTGATATACCTTTTCTAAAAAAACAGTTTCCAAAACTACAAATTGACCATCTACCGCATTTTGACCTCTACTTTGCCGGTAAAAGATTAGGAATTCAAGGCGGGCTAAAAAAACTTGAAAATCTTTTTTTGATTGAAAGAAACGAAGAGCTAAAAGGATTAAATGGATACGATGCGGTTAAGCTTTGGAAAGCTTACATTAAGGGAAATTCTGAGAGTATTGAGAGATTAATTTCCTACAACAAGGCTGATACAGAAAATTTACTTAAGCTTGCCAAAATTTTTTATGAAATGCTTCGCTCCCACATTGGCATAGAAGAATTAATGAATAATGGAAGAAAAAGTTCTCAAAAAGTTTCTTGATTACAGCATCACAGAAAAAGGTCTTTCAGTAAACACTGTAAAATCCTATGAAAACGACCTAAAAGCATTTCTCAAATACCTTGAAAAACAGCAAATTTCCGCATTTAACTGCAAAAAGGACGATATTGTTCAATATCTTTTAACACTTAAGGAAAAAGGATACAGTAGTGCATCAGTTGCGAGAATCCTTTCGTCAATTAAACAGTTTTTTAGATATTTAATTTTTGAGGGTAATATTAGCCATGACCCAACAGAGGGGCTAAAATCTCCGAAGCTCTGGCTCAGACTTCCTAAGGCTCTAAATGTGGAGGATGTAAAAAAGTTACTTGCAGTTTTTCTGGAAAGTAAATATTTCCTCAGGGATATCGCTATGCTTGAACTCATGTATGCTTCTGGTTTGAGAGTAAGCGAACTTGTAAAGTTACGATTAGGTGACGTAAATTTTGAGGCTGGATTTATCAAGGTAAAAGGCAAAGGAGACAAAGAAAGAGTTATTCCTGTCGCACAGAGAACCATTGAAAGAATAAAAAAATACATGATAGAGCTCAGACCAAAGCTCTTAAAGAAAAAAGCCTCCGATTACCTGTTTTTAAACAACAGAGGCGAGCCTATGACAAGACAAAGATTCTGGCAGAACTTGAAAGCTATGGGAAAGCTTGCTAATGTTGAAGTCACACCTCACATGATAAGACACTCCTTTGCAACTCATCTACTTGAAGGAGGTGCAGATTTGAGGTCTTTACAAAAAATGCTTGGACACAGTGATATATCAACAACGCAAATCTACACGAAGGTTTCAATGGATAGGCTAAAGAAAGAATATTTAAAGCGTCATCCAAGGGCTAAATAAAAAAGTAAGATTTAAGATTTTAGGATTTTTGGAATTGAGGATTTGGTTATTGATAAAAAATTGCCTGGCGGCGACCTACTTTCCCATGACCTCGCGGTCATAGTATCATCGGCCCTGGCGGGCTTAACTTCCGTGTTCGGAATGGGAACGGGTGTTTCCCCGCCGGTATCACCACCAGACAATTTTTATATTATCACAAAGTCTTAAAAAAATGCAAGTTTTTTTTAAAAATTTTTGCCTAAAAATTTTCTTGGCTTACCCGCACCTTGAGGAGGACCGACAAGTCCATCCTCTTCAAGCAAATCCATTATCCTTGCTGCACGGTTATAGCCTATCTTAAACTTTCTCTGAATCAAGGAAATTGATATTTCTCCAACCTGTGAGGCGTAATCAATAATCTGTTCATAAAGTTCATCCCTTTCAAGATTATCTGACTTTCCATTTTCCTTCTTTTCAACAGGCAACTGAATTGATTCAAACACCGAGTAATCAGGGCTCCCTTGATTACGAAGATAATCTGTAACAGCTTTTACCTCTTCCTCACTTACATAAGCTCCGTGAACACGCATCATTTTAACGCCAGAAACCATAAAAAGCATATCTCCCATCCCAAGAAGCTTTTCCGCACCCTGTGTGTCTAATATCGTCCTTGAGTCAATTCTTGAACTCACCTGAAAAGCTATCCTCGCTGGAAAATTTGCCTTTATTATGCCTGTTATAACATCAACGCTTGGTCTTTGAGTGGCTATTACCAAATGTATTCCAGATGCCCTTGCCATTTGGGCAATTCTTGTAACAGCTTGCTCAACATCTGTTGGTGCTGTAAACATTAAATCAGCAAATTCGTCAATTATAACTACAACATAAGGCATTTTCTCTTCATCACTCACCGATTGATTATAGCTTTGAATATTTCTGAAACCCCTTGATGCAAGATGCTTGTACCTTCTTTCCATCTCAACGATTACCTTCTTTAAAGCATCTGATGCCTCTTTTGGATCAGTTATAACAGGAGACATAAGATGAGGAATATTTTCATACGATGAAAGCTCAAGCATCTTTGGATCAATTAAAATAAGCCTCACATCATTGGGAGTTGCCTTGTAAAGAAGGCTCAATATCATGGTATTTAAACAAACGCTTTTTCCTGAACCTGTTGCACCTGCAACAAGAAGATGTGGCATTTTCGCAAGGTCTGTCACAACAGGATTCCCGTAAATATCTTTTCCTAATGCAAGTGTAAGATGTGAAATGCTTTTCTGATACACATCTGAAGCAATGATTTCTCCAAGCCATACAACTTCTCTTTTTCTGTTTGGAACTTCTATACCAATGGTTGACTTTCCAGGAATTGGATAAATTCTGATACTTTGAGCCTTGAGAGTAAGGGCAAGGTCATCACTTAAAGTTACAATTTTGCTTAGCTTTATTCCGCTGGCAGGCTCAAACTCATACATTGTGACTACTGGACCGGGATGAACCTCTTTAACTGTTCCATGAATTCCAAACTCTGCCAGTCTTTCCTCAATCCTTCTTGCAGAAGTTATAATCTCATCCTTAGATATAGAAGCTTCAGATTTTTCAATTTTAAGCAATGTTAAGGGTGGCAGCAAGAAACCATCTTTCTCTACTCTCTCAGAGTCTGCAGGCTCTTGTATAACCTCTTTTACAGGCTTGTCTTTTAACTGCCTTATATTTGGCTCTTTTGCGAGTTCTTCAGTTTTTGAGACCTTTAAAATTCGTATATCATCCTCTTGGGAAGGCTCGGGTTTAATTTCTGGCTTTTCCTTCTTCAGGACCTCAGTTTTTGATAATAATACTGAGGCTATTGCAATAGCTCCCCATAGCAAATATGTGCCTACTGTTGATATATATTTTTCGCATAAATGATAAGCAATCCACGAAAGACCCTCTGGCAGTTTTTTGTAAGTCTCTAATATTTTTCTCAAAGGCTCCAGCATAACTGCGAGGGAAAATGAGAGGGTAATCCAGAAGATAAGATTAAACAATCTCTGTGAATACCCAAGAAAAATTCTTATTCCCAAATAAACAAGCAAAAGTGGTATCAAAAAAGCAGCCACTCCAAAAATGCTGAACAACAAATCAGAAATATATGAGCCAATAATTCCACCATAGTTTGAAGGCGATGAGTTTGAGTAGGTAAAAAAAGAAGGGTCTAAAAGATTGTAGCTTCCGAGACTAACAGCAAGATAAACAGCAGAGGCAATAATTAAAATAGACTTAAATATGTCTCTGCCTGATAAACTTGCCCTTTCAATATTCTTTTCAGTATTTTTTACCTTTAGCTTTGAAGGCTTCTTATAAATTGTCTTTTTCTTCATCAGCCTCTAAAGAAATATAACAAAAAAATCACTCCTGCTAAAACCCATCTGTAGTAAATGAAAATGTTAAGGGGATATTTTTTCAGAAAGTTAAGCAGAAATTTAATTGCAATTATACCTGTTATCGCAGCTGAGACAAAGCCTACAAAAAAAAGTGAATAATCGTGATGAAGCCCGATTTTCATTGATTTGTAAAAATCAAGAAATGCAGCACCTGCAATTGCAGGAGTTGAAAGCAAAAAAGAAAATTTTGCAGCATAGGCTCTGTCAAGCCCTTTAAAAAGTCCTGCTGTAATTGTTATTCCTGAACGAGAAACCCCAGGAATTAAAGCTATTGCCTGAGCTGTTCCTATGACTATTGCATCTGAAAGCCCAACTTTAGTCCTTTGTCTTTTTCCAACCTTTTCTGCCACAAGCATTAAAATTCCTACAAAAACAAGGGTAAAAACAATAATCATTGGATTCCTAAGCTCTGTCTCTATAACATCATGAAAGGCAACTCCAGCCAAACCAGCAGGAATAGTGCCAATTATTAAATATGCAAGCATTTTTCTGTCTTTCAGAAGAATATCTATCCAGTCTTTCCAAAAGCAGTAAAGAAGGGAAAAAAGTGTTCCAACATGAACAGCAATGTCAAAACTTAATGAGTTCACTGTGCCTGACCATCCAAAAATCCAGGGAGTAATAACAAGGTGAGCGGTGCTACTTATTGGTAAAAACTCTGTAATTCCCTGAATAATTCCAAGAACAACCGCCCTAAAAATTTCCTCCATTTCCTCCTCCATAAAATTTAAGTTAATAGATTCTCAAATGTCGTTGCAAAAGCTTTTTTCGTCATTGCGAGGGACTTTAGTCCCGAGGTAATCTCGCCTTTTCATCCTCCACTTTGTCATCGCAAACCTCCGAAGGAGGCGAAGCCTTCTCTGGGATTGCTTCGGCATCCTAAAGGATGCCTCGCAATGACGGATAGGAGAGCATCCTGTCGCAAACCGAAGGCTTGGCGGTCCCTCGCAATCTCATAAAAAATCAAGATTACTTCGTCGTTCCTTTCAATGACGGACTAATAAATTTTCTGTAAAAAAAGCTCAAATTATACTCCAATTTTTGGACAGAAAATTTAAATTATTTGTTGCTTGATAAAGCTTCAGAAACAAGCTCATAGGAAAAAAGAGATTTAATAGGAAATTTTTTAGATGGCATCCGATATTTCAATCCCAACAATCTCACCTTCTTCTGTAACATCAATATTTAGTCCCTCAGTAATTTCTATTACACCAGTTGGATTTTTATCTGACAGTTTTATATAGGCAGCATCAACTTCAGCATCATAATAAATTTTCATTTTATTCTTCCTTTCTTAACAGGATAAGCTGTTATAACAATTATATCATTTTCCTCAATTACGAATACAATTTTTAATGGATAGCCATGTTATAAAGTTTTATCCTTCTTTTTGCGTGTCTTGAAAATTTATTTGTCATATTCACATTTTTCTTTTTCTTAGCCGTAATGAATTGCTTACAACTGATACTGAGCTTAAAGACATAGCAAAGGCTGCTATCATGGGATTAAGAAGCGGACCTCCAAAAAGATAAAGAACTCCTGCAGCTATTGGAATACCAATGATATTATAAATGAATGCCCAGAATAAATTTTCCTTAATTGTCCTTAGAGTTAGTCTGCTTAGCTTTATCAATTTTGGCACTCCCTTTAATCCTTCTCTTATAAGGGTAACATCTGCTGTGTAAATTGCTATGTCTGTTCCACTTCCCATAGCAATTCCAACATTTGCCTCAGCCAATGCTGGTGCGTCATTTATTCCATCTCCTATCATTGTAACGATTTTCCTCTCAACAACTCTGAATTTTCTTACTATTTTAGCCTTTTCGTTAGGTAACAAGCCCGCAAAGCATTTTTCAATTCCCAATTTTTGAGCAACTGTCTTTGCAGTTTTTTCATTATCACCAGTTAAAATCGCTACTTCAATACCCATACCTTGAAGCTCTTTAACAATTTCAAAACTTTCTTCTCTGAGTAAGTCAGATATATAAAAAACAGCCTTTATCTCTCCATCAACAGCAACATAAACAACAGTGGCAGGCTCTGAATATGAAATGTCTGGTAATTCAATATTCTTTCTTAACATTAATTTTTCGCTTCCAATTAAAACCTTTCTTTCAATTCCTTTTAAATCCATAACATTTGCCATAACTCCACCACCAGCAATGACTTCAAAACTTAATGGCTCTGATGCATCTACACCTTCTCGCATACAATATCTTAAAATTGCCGTTGCAAGCGGGTGTTCGGAGTATTTTTCAGCTGAGGCACAAAGATGTAATATATCTTTTTTATCAGAGACAAAGAAATCAACATGTATTACTTCAGGTTTTCCTTGAGTGAGTGTGCCAGTTTTATCTGAAAAGAGAATCTCAATTTTTCCAATCTCTTCAAGTTTTTCTACATTCCTTATAAGAATTCCTTCCTTTGCAGCCCTTCCTGTTGCAACCATTATAGCTGTCGGAGTTGCAAGTCCAAGTGCGCATGGGCAGGCAATTATAAGAACTGAAATTGCATTGCTTAATGCCAGTGAGATATCATTCTTTAATGCAAACCAGCCTATAAATGTTAAAATCGCTACTGCAAGCACTGCAGGGACAAAAATTGCAGAAATCTTATCAGCAAGCCTTTGAACAGGAGGTTTTCCAGTCTGAGCTTCCTGAATCAGCCTTATAATCTGACTAAGCATAGAGTCTTTACCAACAGCGGTTGCTTGAATTTTTAATACTCCTGAAAGGGCAATAGTGCCTCCAATTACTTTATCTCCTACTGATTTATCAACAGGAATAGGTTCTCCTGTTATCATTGACTCATCTACACTTGCATAACCTTCAATTATCAATCCATCAACAGGAATTTTTTCAGACTGCCTTACAATAACAATGTCTCCGAGCATTACCTCATCAATACTAATTTCCTGCTCTTTGCCATCCCTTATAACAGTTGCCTTTTTAGGTTGCATCTGAAGAAGCTTTTGTATTGCATCTGAAGTCTTTGCTTTAGCCATCTCTTCAAGAGTTCTTCCAAACAATATTAGCGTTATTATGACTGCTGATGTTTCAAAGTAGAAATGTTGATGAGCTGATGTGAAAAAGAGCAAATAAAGGCTATAAAAGTATGCTGCATTTGTTCCAAGACTGACCAAACTGTTCATATTTGCTGAGCCATGTTTAAGGGCAATAAAGGCAAGTCTGTGAAATCTCATTCCAAAAATAAACTGTACAGGAGTTGTCAATAAAAACTGTATCAGTCCCTCTTTAAAAAATGGAACATGAAACATGCTACCCATAAAAACAGGAATTGTGAAAATTAGGCTAAGAATCAGGTCTCTTTTAAGTTTTGTGAATTCCCTTCTTTTTTCCTCTTGAGCTGTAGTTACATCCTTGTATTTTTTAGCCTTTATGCCTAAGGATTTTAAATGGGACAAAATCTTTTCTTCGCCTGTAATTGTCGGAATATATTCAACTGTAACAGTCTTGCCTACGATGTCCTCTTTTATTTCAATGACACCTTCAATTTTTGATAATTTTTCTTTGAGCATTCTTGCCATATCAGAGTCAAGTTCATCAATTTGAAGATAAAGGGATGTTTTGCCAATATCATATCCAGTTGCTCTCACAATGCTTATAAGTCTCTTGATATCCAGTTCATCAGTAGCTTCAACAGTGGCTTTTTCAGTAAGAAGATTTACTGATGCAGAGACTACTCCATCAACCTTGCTTAATGCTCTCTGAACAGCCTGAGCGCAGGCTGCACATGTCATGCCCTTGATTGGAATTTCTACTTTTTTCTGCATAGATTTTATTTTTGCCCTTTAAAGCAAGGGATGTCAAACAAAATTTTTTCAATTTCATTAAGTAAAAACTCTGTGTTAAGGCAATCGCGAGTTTTACAAACATTGGGAAAACATGGTGGACATTTTTCATTTCTTATAACCCAAAGTCTCTCACCAATTGGATGCCAAATAACTGGGTCTGATGGTCCAAAAATTACAATTGAAGGAACACCAATATAGCTACTTAAATGACTTACTCCACTGTCAAGCCCAATATAAAGGGAGGCTTTAGAAAGAGTTTCTGCAATTGAAAGAGAATCTTCAAGATATATGCTGTTTTTATAAGTTGTCAGCATTTCTCTCTCTGCAGGTCCTAATATGTAAATCACTTCTAAGTTTAATTCTCTTAAAATTTTCTCCAAAGCAAGAAAAAAATCAGGCTTAGGATTTTTCTTCTTTGAGCCACTTCCGGGATGAACTATACAAAGATTATTAGAAGGATTTTGAGATAGGGCTAAAGGCAATTGTTTTGAAAAATATTCACCTTCAAATTTCAAATTCTTCAAATACCAATCAACCACCCACATCCTTTCTTCTGGTATGGGAGGAATAAATATTGAAACATTACGATGGGCAAAAATTTCAGAGTTAGCAGAAAATATAATTTCCACATCAAAGCTTTCCTTTGACTCATACATCGTTGTTTTATTGCAAAAGCCAACTATTTTTGCAAGAGTAAAATAATCTGGATTTCCCCATACAGTCACATCATATCCCTTTTTTGACAAAATCTCAAGAACAGGATAAATAAGCAGGCTGTCTCCAAATCCTCCCATTCTATATACCATTGCTTTCATTTCTTTGCGGTAATTAAAAAGAAGAACAAAATACAATAACAAGCTTTTAGTATACGCGTTTTAATTAAAATCTTAGTGTAGCAATAAGCCTTTTTGGATTTAAAAATAAATCAAAAGCATCTAAAGGTGAGGTCACCAAAATATCAGCAGATTTAATTGCGTCTATAGCACATCCTTCATTAAGGCAAACAACAATGCCAATTTTTGCCACTTCAAGCATTTTTCTGTCATTTTTTCCATTACCAATAGCGACAACATTTTCTGAACCCAGCATCTTAACAAATTTTTCTTTCTGAATATCAATATTATTCCCTGCAAGAACATGAATCTCGCAATTTACATTTCTTAGTTCTTCTCTTGCCATGCCAAATGTATCAGCTGTAAGAATATGAACTTTTAAAAACTCTGCAATTTTATTCAATCTCTCGCTTACTCCCGGTAAAATTTTACCATCCAAAGACAGAGGACCTGTGTAATCAGCCACAAAATGATGAAGTCTAATAAAACCAAAACCTGGGATATCAATTTCAAGCATTTTTTGAATCCTCCTTATTTTTTAATTTACATCATTTTAAAAAAATCTAAATTGAGCTGTAAAGCTGAGATAAAAGAACAAAAAATCTATAATATTTTTAATAATGCCTCTTAACTTACCAATTTTATTATAGGTTTTATCTATTGGTAAAGCTGAATAAAAAAAATAAAAACTATTTGAAAATAAATCATATCAGTTTTTTATAATACACAAAAACAAAATGGAGGTTTAATTATGGTAAAATTATTATTTTTTGTTCTATTTATTTCATTGATTTTATCTAACAATGCTGTTTTTGCAGATGATTTGGAACTCTTTAAGGACCTTAAAGGTACTATCAGAATTGCTGGAGGCACTGCTCATATTCCTGTTATGGAAGATTTGGCAAAACAAATCATGGAGAAATATCCTGATATCAAAATAAGTATAGCTGGTGGTGGCTCAGGACTTGGAATCAAACAAGCTGGTGAAGGATTAATTGATATTGGAAACTCTGGAAGAGAAATTTCTCAAGATGAGATCAATAAATATGGATTGAAAGTTTACAGATGGGCTATGGATGGAATAGCAATTATTGTCCATCCCAACAATCCTATTAAGAATTTAACTAAAGCACAGTTAAAGGATATATATAGCGGAAAGATAACTAATTGGAAAGAATTAGGTGGAATAGACAGACAAATCAATATTTATACAAGACCTGATGACAGTGGAACAAGAGAAGTCTTCTGGACAAAGGGACTTGAAAAAGGTGTTATTACTCCTAAGGCTATTGTTGTGCCTTCAAACGGTGCAATGAAAGTTGCAGTTTCAAAGGACACTGCAGCTATAGGATATGTTTCTGTAGGATATGTTGATAAAACAGTAAAACCTTTATATTTTGACAACATAGAACCTACGATAGAAAATATTGTTTCTGGAAAATACACAATTTCAAGAGGTCTTTATAGTGTTACAAAAGAAAAAGTTTCACCACTTACTGCTGCTTTTATCAGACTTCTTTATTCAGATTTGGGTAAAAAGACAATTACAAAACATGGCTTGATTCCAGCCAAATGATTGAGAAATTTGTTAAAGGTATTTTGTTTGTCTCCACTTTTTTAAGTGTTATAGTAGTATTTATAATATTCTTTTTTCTTTTTGTCTTAGGAATTCCGATTTTTAAAAAGGGTGATTTTTTTGCCTTTCTCTTAAGTGCATGGAATCCTAAAATGGACTTGTATGGAATAGCTCCCATGTTGATTGGAACTGTAATTATATCTATATTAGCATTGATTTTTTCCCTGCCAATAAGTATAGGCACCGCAGGCTTTTTTGTTTTAATAAAAAATAGATTGCTTACTAATTTCTTAAAAAATTTAATCAGGTTCTCTTTAGCAATACCCCCTGTTATCTACGGTTTCATAGGCATTGTTGTTTTAATACCATTACTCAGGGATTTTTTTCAAATCGGTTCGGGTTTTTCAATTTTAACAGCCTCCCTACTTCTGTCAATGTTAATCGCACCAACAATGATTTTAATTTTTATTGATTCCTTTAAAGCTGTACCTCAAAGCTATGTTTTAGCTATGGATTCAATGGGAGCAAATAGAATTCAAAAGTTTCTATATGTCATTCTTCCAAATTCAAAAAACGGTATCTTTAAAGGCTTGACTTTAGGGCTTTCAAGGGCAATTGGAGATACATTAATAGCACTCATGGTAGCAGGTAATTCTCCACAATTTCCAACAAAAATTACTGACTCTGTTAGAACCTTAACATCCCATATTGCCCTTGTAAAAGCTTCTGATATAGACAGCTTAGAGTTCAGGTCAATATATCTTGCAGGAATTATATTGTATACCATCACATTAATTAATGTTTCTATTATTTATCATTTAACACGAGAAAGGGGATTGAGTTGAATCGCTTAATTGAGAGATTAATTAATTTTTTCATGTACCTTTGTGTTATCATATTTATCTTTTCCATATCAGGTATTGTATTTTATATTCTTTTTAAAGGATTTAATACACTTTCCCTAAGTTTATTTTTCGGTGATGTGAGAGCAATT
>JBEPZQ010000026.1:0-2427 GCA_041640755.1 Thermodesulfovibrio sp.
TCATTAGCTTCAACTCTGCACCAAGACGCTAGACTTTGCAACTTTTTTGTCCGCATCCTGAGAATGATATTTAAAACGAAGTTTCTTAACATTTAAAACAATATCAAGAACATCTTCCTTTACTCCCTTTATTGAGCTTATTTCGTGCAAAACTCCATTGATTCTTATTGCATAAACAGCAGCACCCTCAAGGGAGGAAAGAAGAACTCTTCTCAAAGAATTTCCAA
Source organism: Thermodesulfovibrio sp. (assembly GCA_041640755.1). Taxonomy (GTDB): domain Bacteria; phylum Nitrospirota; class Thermodesulfovibrionia; order Thermodesulfovibrionales; family Thermodesulfovibrionaceae; genus Thermodesulfovibrio. Next base: position 228 of record JBEPZQ010000026.1, read on the forward strand.
GTGTTATTCCATAACCCCTCTCAAGAGGCTCAACTATAAGTTTTCCATATGTATTTGTCAGGGTTTCAGTATCAAACTCAACCCTTTTAGGTAATTGAAAATCTTTATATAAATCCATTTACAGCCTCCTAATTTATGGCAATTTTATAGAAAATAAAAATTTATTTGGAGTAAAACTCAACAATTAACTGCTCCTGCACTGGAAGCTGAATCTCGTCCCTTTCTGGAATTCTTAAAAATTTAGCCTTTAATTCATCTATGTTTACTTCAACCCATGCAGGAAAACCTCTCTGTTCAGCCAATGCAAGATTTTCTTTTATAAGTTCTATATCTTTACCCTCTTTTACCTGAATAACATCTCCGGGTTTCACTAAATAAGAAGGTATATCAACTTTTTTACCATTAACCACGAAGAATCCGTGTCTAACCAGTTGTCTTGCCTGTCTGATATTAATTGCAAATCCCATTCTGTAAACCACATTATCAAGTCTTCTTTCAAGTAGTTTCAACAGATTTTCACCAGTTACACCTTTCATTTTTGTAGCTTTTTCAAAATAGTTTTTAAACTGCCTTTCCATAATGCCATACATTCTCTTTACTTTCTGTTTTTCTCTCAACTGCAATCCATAATCAGAAAGCTTGGCTCTGTTGTGTCCATGTTGTCCGGGTGCATACTTTCTTCTTTCAAAGGCACATTTTTCTGTATAGCATCTTGTTCCCTTAAGGAATAACTTACTTCCTTCTCTTCTGCAAAGTCTGCAAAGTGCTCCTGTATATCTTGCCATTTAAACCCTCCTTCTCTTTGGAGGTCTGCACCCGTTGTGGGGTACAGGAGTTACATCTTTTATGATTTGAACCTCCAAACCAGCTGCTTGTAAAGCTCTTATTGCAGTCTCTCTTCCAGAACCAGGACCTTTGATATATACATCTATTGATTTCATTCCCATATCCATCACTCTCTTTGCTACTGTTTCTGCTGCAATCTGAGCTGCGTATGGTGTTCCCTTTCTTGAGCCTTTAAATCCGCAACTTCCAGATGATGCCCATGCTACAACATTTCCATTAGGGTCTGTAATTGTAATTATTGTATTGTTAAAACTTGTTTGCACATGTGCTATTCCATGCGGAACATTTTTTTTAACTTTTTTTATTCCTTTACGTTTTTGTGCCATTAAGCTTTATCCCTCCTTCTATTTTTTCTTAGCTAATTTTCTTCTTGGACCCTTACGAGTTCTCGCATTTGTTTTTGTTCTTTGTCCTCTGACTGGTAAATTGGCAAGATGCCTTAGTCCTCTGTAACAACCAATATCTATAAGTCTCTTTATATTTATTGAGATTTCTTTTCTTAGTTCTCCCTCAACTTTATAATTCTTTTCTATTTCAGCCCTTATCTTAACTATCTCTTCATCTGTTAAGTCCTTTACCCTTTTGTTGGGATCAATTCCAGTAGTTTTCAATATTTGATTAGAGAGGCTTCTGCCAATACCAAAAATTCTTGTTAAACCTATTTCTATTCTTTCGTTCTTTGGTATGTCTACACCTGCAATTCTTGCCATATTATGCTCCTTTCCTATCCCTGTCTTTGTTTGTGCTTAGGATTTTCACAGATTACTCTTATAACTCCCTTTCTCTTAATAATCCTGCACTTAGAACAAATTTTCTTTACTGAGGCTCTTACTTTCAAATTACACCTCCTTATTTAAATCGGTAAATTATTCTTCCTTTAGTAAGATCATACGGAGATATTTCTACAAGAACCTTATCTCCCGGTAAGATTTTTATAAAATGCATCCTCATCTTACCTGAAACATAAGCAAGTATAACATGACCATTTTCAAGCCTTACCCTAAACATTGCATTAGGCAGGGCTTCTTCAATGGTCCCTTGCATTTCTATATGATCTTCTTTTGGCATAACTTGATAATATATTACTTTTTTTAAAGTTTAGTCAAGATTTGTGGTTCACCATCGGTCACTGCAATAGTATGTTCAAAGTGCGCAGACAGTGAACGGTCCTTTGTTACAGCTGTCCAACCGTCAGATAAAACCTCAACTTCAAATGTCCCAACATTAACCATTGGTTCAATAGCAAGGGTCATTCCTTTTTTTAGCTTTGGACCTGTGCCTTTTTTCCCAAAATTTGGTATTTGAGGGTCCGCATGCAGGGCTCGTCCAATACCATGTCCTACAAATGCTCTTA
>JBEPZQ010000026.1:2437-13017 GCA_041640755.1 Thermodesulfovibrio sp.
AGAAGCCATTTGCTTCAACATGGGTTTGAATTGCATTTGATATATCACCTACTCTATTGCCTTGCACGGCTTTTTCAATTCCTTTGTAAAGAGCTTCCTGCGTAACTTCAACTAATTTTTCAGCTAAATCAGAAACCTTGCCAATTTTAAAAGTGTAAGCACCATCGCCATAAAAACCATCAAATATAACTCCAACATCAACACCCACTATATCTCCTTCCTTTAAAAATACATTTTCAGATGGTATACCGTGAACCACTTCTTCATTTATTGAAATACAAGCACTTGCAGGATAACCTCTGTAACCTTTAAATGCCGGAATACCACCTCTCTTTACTATAATCTGCTCAATGAATTTCTCAACTTCCTTAGTTGCTAAACCCTCTTTTATAAAGGATTTTAGCTTTTCAAAGACTTCAGCAACTATCTGGCACGCCTTTCTAATCTTGTTTATTTCATCAGGACTTTTTATGACTATCACTTAAAATTAATCCTTCCTGCCTTTTATCCTAAATTTCTTAAATAGTCCATCGTATGATCTACTTATCATATGGGTCTCAATCTGGGAGACCGTATCTAATGCTACTCCAACTGTTATCAAGAGGGATGTGCCACCAAAGTAAAACGGAACTTTAAACTGAGAAATAAGAATTTCAGGTAGAACGCAAACAGCACTTAAGTATAAAGCACCTATGAATGTTAGTCTTGAAAGGACTCTATAAATATACTCTGCTGTTTTCTGTCCCGGTCTTACTCCTGTTATATAACCTCCGTTCTTTTGTAAATTTTCAGCAATTTCCACTGGATTGTAAATAACAGCGGTATAAAAATATGTAAAGAATATTATTAAGCCGACATAAAAAATAATATGAAGGAAACTACCCGGTGCAAGCTGTTTTGCAAGTGCCTGAACCCATGGGACTGCAATAAATCCTGCAATTGTTGCAGGAAACATAAGCACAGAGGATGCAAAAATTGGTGGTATAACTCCTGCTGAATTAATCTTTAACGGAAGATAACTTGTATATCCACCATACATTTTTCTGCCGATAACTCTTTTGGCATACTGAATAGGGATTCTTCTCTGAGCTCTTTCTATATAAATAATTCCTGCCACTACACCCACCATTACTACTACAAGCGAAATGACAAAGAAAATTGATAATTCGCCAGTTTTTACAAGATTGTAAGTATAAAACAAAGCATTAGGCAGTCTTGCAACAATTCCTGCAAAAATTATAAGTGAAATACCATTGCCTATTCCTCTCTCAGTAATTTGCTCTCCAAGCCACATAAGAAAAGCTGTTCCTGCGGTCAGCGTAATCATAGTGACTAATCTGAAAGACCATCCCGGCTCTTGAATAAATTGTCCTCCACCCATTGTTTCAAGTCCTACGGCAATTCCAAATCCCTGAATTGCTGCGATAACAATCGTAGCATAGCGTGTGTATCTTGTGATTTTTTTTCTGCCTTCTTCACCTTCTTTAGCAAGCTTCTGCAGTGCAGGTATTACAACGGTTAATAGTTGGAATATAATTGATGCACTGATGTATGGCATTACTCCCAAAGCAAATATTGTAACCTTTGAAAGAGCTCCTCCTGTGAATATATCAAAAAAGCCCATTACAGCCCCGCCTTTTTCTATAAGGAATTTGCTTAATGCCTCACCGTCAATTCCCGGAGTAGGAATATGAGCTCCTATTCTAAAAACTGCAAGCATTGCAAGAGTAAATAAAACCCTTGCCCTTAGCTCAGGTATTTTAAAAATATTTCTAAAGGCAGTAATGAGTCCCACTATAATACCTCTACCTTACCACCTTTTGCTTCTATTTTTTGGCGGGCTGTTTTACTGAATGCGTGTGCCTTTATAGTTATTGACTTGGTTAAGTCTCCATTCCCTAAAACTTTTAATCCATCCTTGAGGTCCTTAATTATTCCCTTTTCCATAAGAATCTCAGGTGTGACAATCTCTACATTATCTATAATTTTGTTTATATCATCAAGATTTACAATGGCATATTCTTTCTTAAATGGAGCATTTGAAAAACCTCTTTTTGGAAGTCTTCTTTGAAGTGGCATCTGACCACCTTCAAATCCGGGCCCCTTTGTACCACCTGAACGAGACTTTTGTCCTTTTAGTCCTTTAGTTGCATATCTTCCATGTCCCGAACCCAATCCTCTTCCAATTCTCTTAGGTCTTTTTTTGCTTCCTTCTGCTGGCTTTAGTTCATTTATTTTCATACTACCTTTTCCTCCTCTCCAGCTACCTGATTTTCTTCGGATGCTTCTATTTCAGATGGTTTACTTCTAAGTTTTTCAACAGATGAAGGCTCTTTCAAGGAATTCAAAGCACCTATTGTTGCCTTAACTGAATTAAAAGGATTATGACTTCCTAAAACCTTTGCAACAACATCCTGAACTCCTGCTACCTCAAAAACCGCTCTTGCAGGTCCACCTGCTATTATTCCAGTTCCTTTAGGAGCAGGATTAATTACAATCTTTGTAGCACCATACTTGTATTCAACTCTGTGGGGGATTGTGGTTTCTTTCAATGGAAAACTAATTAAATTCTTCTTAGCCTTGTCTATTGCCTTTCTTATAGCATCTGGGACCTCTGCAGCCTTTCCTTTTCCTACTCCTACTATTCCAGCTTCATTTCCCACTACAACAAGAGCGCTAAATGAAAATCTTCTACCACCCTTAACAACCTTAGCAACCCTGTTGATGTAAACAACTTTATCCTTCAAATTTAGTTCATCTGCATTTATCCTTTCCCGCTTCACCTTTCCTCCTCCTAAAACTGTAATCCCTTTTCTCTCGCAGCGTCTGCAAGAGCTTTTACAATTCCGTGATATTTATATCCCGCCCTGTCAAATACTACCTTTGTAATTCCACTGTTGAGCGCCCTTTCTGCTATCAGCTCACCAACCTTCTTAGCAAACTCTATATTGCTCTTATTTCCGGGTTTTATATTTCTCATTTCTTTCTCTACAGTAGATGCTGATACGAGTGTTTTTCCTGTTGTATCATCAATAACCTGTGCATATATATGATTGAGACTTCTAAATATACAAAGCCTCGGTCTTTCGGGTGTTCCTATAACTTTTTTTCTAATTCTTTTGTGTCTTCTTTCTCTCGATTCTCTTTTATCCCGCAATTTTAAACCTCCTTATTTCTTTCCTGTCTTACCTGGTTTTAATTTTAATTCTTCGTCTGCGTATCTAATTCCTTTGCCCTTATAGGCATCAGGAGGTCTAATACCTCTTAGATTGGCAGCAACCTGTCCTAACAACTGTTTGTCTATTCCAGATAGGGTTATGGTTGTCTGTTTCTCATCAACTGTTGCTTTTATTCCATCTGGAAGAGGAAATTCAACAGGATGAGAGTATCCAACATTTATAATAAGCTTATTACCACTTAACTGAGCCCTGTATCCAACTCCCACTATAGTCATAACCTTAGTAAAGCCCTGAGTTACTCCTGTGACCATGTTTGCAATTAAACTTCTTGCAAGTCCGTGAAGAGCTCTTACCTTAGGAATATCTGACTTTCTTGTAACCAAAAGTGTATTATTGTCAATTGTTACATCAATAGCATCAGGAAGTGTATAATTTAACTGTCCCTTTGGTCCTTTTACTGTAATTTCTTTGTTTTCAATCTTTACTTCAACACCATTTGGTATTTGAATAGGCTTTCTTCCAATCCTTGACATTCTATCACCCCTTACCATACATAACATATTACTTCTCCGCCGACACCCTTTTGTCGGCACTCTTTATCAGTCATGATTCCAGAGGAGGTTGTCAAAATTGCAACTCCAAGACCACCCATAACTCTCGGAATCTCATCCTTACTTACATAGACTCTTCTTCCGGGTTTGCTTATTCTCTCTAAGTTTGAAATAACCGGATCACCCTCAGGCGTGTATTTCAGGTTAATTCTAATAATGCCTTGCTTTTTATCTTTGATAATTTTGTAAGACTTGATAAAGCCTTCTTCCTTAAGAATTTTGGCAATCTCTATTTTCATACGGGATGCTGGTATATCAACCTTTTCTGCCTTTACTTTAATAGCATTTCTTATGCGAGTAAGCATATCTGAAATAGGATCTGTCATCATAATTGTCACCCCTTTACCAGCTTGATTTTACTACGCCAGGGATTTTCCCTGAATTTGCTAAAAATCTAAAACATATTCTGCACATACCAAATTTTCTCAAGTAACCCCTTGATCGTCCGCAAACCTTACAGCGGTTTTTTACCCTGACATTGAATTTTGGTGGTAACTTAGACCTTTCTATTTTGCACTTCCTTGCCACAGCTCCTCCTTATTTTCTAAATGGCATTCCAAATTCTTCTAATAAAGCCATTCCTTCTTGGTCTGTCTTAGCTGTTGTGCATATCATAATATCAAGACCATGAATCATCTCAACTTTGTCATAATCAATCTCTGGAAATATAAATTGCTCCTTTATACCAAAAGCGTAGTTTCCTCTGCCATCAAAGGATTTTCTTGATATCCCTTTAAAATCCCTAATTCTTGGCAAAGCAAGTGATATAAGTCTGTCTAAAAATTCATACATCCTGTCTCCTCTCAGGGTCACCTTTACTCCGAGAGGTGTTCCTTTTTTCAACTTGAATGCTGCGAGTGCTCTTTTGGCTCTCGTTATTACTGGCTTTTGACCTGTTATAAGAGTAATCTGTTTCTCAGCTGCATCAAGAAGCTTTATATTTTGAACTGCCTCTCCTAATGTCACATGAACAACTATTTTCTCCAGTTTTGGAACTTGCATAATATTTTTATACTCAAACCTTTTCATTAAAGCCTGAATAATCTCATTCTTATACTTTTCCTTAAGGCGAGGAACATATTTTTCCTTAACTTCTGCTGCCATTAGTCTATAACCTCCTTACACTTCTTGCACACTCTAACCTTTTTCCCATCTTCCAATATCTTTGCACTTATACGAGTAGGCTTATCGCATTTTGGACATATAAGCATCACTTTCGCTCTGTAAATAGGGAATTCCTTTTCTATAATTCCGCCCTGAGGATATTTACGAGAGGGTTTTTGATGCTTTTTTACAATATTAACACCTTCCACAATGACCTTTTCTTCCTTAGGTATAACTTTAATTACCCTACCCTTTTTATCTTTATCTTTGCCAGATAAAACTAAAACTGTATCACCCTTTTTAATACCTAATCCCACTTTCGTCCTCCGTCTTTATATAACCTCTGGAGCAAGGGAAATAATCTTAGTAAATTCCTTCCATCTAAGTTCCCTTGCAACAGGTCCGAATATTCTCGTTCCAATAGGTTCAAGCTGATTGTTAACGATAACTACTGCATTCTCATCAAACTTTATGTAAGAACCATCAGCTCTCCTGACCCTTCTGCGAAGTCTAACAATGACAGCCTTAGCTACTGAGCCTTTTTTAATGTTGCTGTCTGGCTCAGCTTCCTTCACGCTAACTATTATTAAATCTCCTAAACTTGCATATTTTCTATTGGAGCCACCCATAACTCTAATACATTGAACTTTTTTTGCACCAGAATTATCAGCAACTGTAAGAATACTTCTTGGCTGTATCATTGTTCCTCACCCTCCTTGAAAATTCTCAATACTTTCCACCTTTTTGTTTTGCTTATGGGTCGGCTTTCAATTATTTCAACTACATCGCCTACACGGCACTTATTCTCTTCGTCGTGTGCCTTATATTTTTTACTTGTTTTAATAGTTTTCTTGTAAAGCGGATGCTGGAAAACTCTTTCAACAGATACAACCACTGTCTTATCCATTTTATCACTTATAACTGTTCCCTTTAATATTTTTTTAGGCATCTTCTCCTACCCCTTTAATTCTTTTTTCTGCTTAACTCTGTAATAATGGTCAGAATTCTTGCAATATCTTTCCGTACAGCCTTTATTCTCTTTACATTCTGCAATTCACCCTTTGAAAACTGAAATCTCAGATTGAATAACTCTTTTCTTAATTCTTTCTCTTTCTTTTTCAACTCATCTAATGATAAATTTCTCAACTCTGATGCCTTCATACAAAACTCTCCTGCCTTTTAACAAATTTTGTCTTTATGGGCAATTTATGAGACGCAAGCTCAAAAGCCTCTTTTGCAATCTCCTCAGAAACTCCAGATATTTCAAAAAGTATTCTGCCGGGCTTGACAACTGCAACCCAGAACTCAGGATTTCCTTTTCCCTTTCCCATTCTTGTTTCAGCAGGCTTTCGTGTAATTGGTTTATCTGGAAATATTCTAATCCATAACTTACATCCCTTTTTGGCATGCCTCATTATTGCAACTCTTGCTGCCTCTATCTGTCTTGATGTAATCCATGCTGGTTCTAATGCCTTTAATCCGTATTCGCCAAAGGCAACAGAGCTGCCTCTGTAGGCTATGCCTTTCATTCTGCCTTTTTGCATTTTACGGAATTTGACTTTCTTTGGAGCTAACATAACTCGTCCCTCACCTTTAATAGTTATAGTTTACATATTGACCAGGCTGAACTTCACCCTTAAATATCCATACTTTTATACCAATAATTCCATATGTAGTTTTTGCTTCGGCAAATCCATAGTCTATATCAGCCCTGAAAGTACTAAGAGGAACTCTACCTTCTCTATACCATTCTGTTCTTGCTATTTCAGCTCCTGCCAATCTTCCTGCGCAGGAAACTTTTATACCTTTAGCACCAAATCTGATTGCTGAAGAAACCGCCCTTTTCATTGCCCTACGATAGGCAACTCTTTTTTCCACTTGAAGGGCAATATTTTCAGCAACAAGCTGGGCGTCAAGTTCGGGCCTTCTTACTTCCTTTATTTCAATATCTACTTGCTTGCCTGTTAGTCCTGCAACTTCCTTTTTTAATTTATCAACTTCTGCTCCCTTTTTACCGATAATAATTCCGGGTCTGGCTGCAAAAATTATAATCCTTATCTTATCTCCAACTCTCTCAATTTCTATCCTTGATATTCCAGCATGATACAGCTTTTGCTTCAGCATCTTTCTCAGATTGAGGTCCTCTATCAGTTTGGATGAGTAATCTTTTGTAGCAAACCACCTGCTTTCCCATGTCCTAATAATGCCTAACCTATTGCCTATCGGATTTGTTTTTTGACCCAAATCAACACCCCCGTTTAATTTTCTTCAGTTCCAACATATATTGTTATATGGGAAGTCTTTTTCTTTATAATGTTTGCCCTTCCCATAGCCCTTTCCTCTATTCTCTTCATCATAGGTCCCTGATCCACGAATGCTTTAACTATCTTGAGCTCATCAATATCAAGTCTCGGATTTTTCTGTTCAGCATTTGCTATTGCTGATCTCAACACCTTTTCAATTATTCTGGCGCCTCTGTGAGGCATATATTTAAGTACTAATAAAGCTTCACCTGCTTTTTTGCCTCTGATTATATTTATTACTTTCCTTGCTTTAGTAGGTGTGATACGAGCGTATTTTAGTATTGCCCTTGCTTCCATTTCTTACTTCCCCTTAGCCTTTTTCTTTTCTTCGGAGCCTGCATGCCCCTTGAATGTTCTTGTTGGTGCAAATTCACCTAATTTATGTCCAACCATGTTTTCTGTCACATATACCGGAATAAATTTCCTTCCATTATGGACAGCAAAGGTCAAACCTATAAATTCAGGCACAATGGTTGAACGTCTTGACCATGTTTTTATCGGCTTTTTATCTCCTGTTTCAATTGCCTTTTTCACTTTTTCCATTAGTTTTTCATCAACAAATGGACCTTTTTTTAATGATCTCGCCACTTTTTACCCCCTATTTACGGCGCTTTACAATGTATTTGTCAGTTTTCTTATTTTTTCTGGTCTTAACGCCTTCTGGTTTACCCCATGGTGAGCAAGCAGGCCTACCACCGGAAGATCTACCTTCTCCGCCTCCGAGTGGATGATCAATAGGGTTCATAGCAACACCTCTAACAGAAGGTCTTCTTCCCATATGTCTCATTCTTCCTGCTTTTCCAATGATTATATTTTCATGGTCTAAGTTGCTAACCTGACCAATTGTTGCCATACAATCAAGAAGTACAAGCCTCATTTCTCCTGAAGGAAGCTTAATTGTAGCGTATCTTCCTTCCTTTGCCATAAGCTGTGCAGCTGTTCCAGCACTTCTTACAAGTTTACCTCCACCCTTTGGTTGAAGCTCAATATTGTGAATCATTGTTCCAAGTGGTATATCTCTAAGGGGTAAAGCATTACCAACCTTTATGTCAGCGCCCGGACCACTCATTAATGTATCTCCAACTTGTAAGCCATCAGGTGCAAGTATATATCTGTATTCGCCATCAAGATATTTAAGAAGCGCTATTCTTGCTGAACGATTAGGGTCATACTCTATGCTTACAATTTTAGCTGGAATACCATATTTATCTCTTTTAAAATCAATTATTCTGTATAATTTCCTGTTGCCACCACCCTTGAGCCATGAGGTAACTCTTCCTTGATTATTTCTACCTTTTCTCTTTTTTATGCATTTTGTAAGAGGCTCATAGGGCTTATCTGTTGTAATCTCGCTAAAATCAGAATATGTAACAAATCTCCTACCGGCTGATGTTGGCTTGCATCTTCTTATTCCCATTATACACCCTCTATTAGATCTAATTTTTCCCCTGGCTTCAGGGTTATTACAGCCTTTTTAGATTTCTCTGTCTTTGTATAATGCCATCCAACTCTTTTAGTGCGAGGCTTAACATTTATCACCGCAACCTTTTCAACCTTTACCTTAAAACATTCTTCAAAGGCTTTCTTAATTTGAGTCTTATTTGCATCAGGGTGAACTTCTACAACTATCTTGTTTTCACCCTCCTTAAGATTCATAGCCTTTTCTGTAAATAATGGTCTTCTTATTACTTCAAAAATATCCATCAGGAGACTACCCCCTTCACTTTTAATAGTGCGTCAAGCCCTGAAACTGTAAATACTACTTTATCAAAAAGCGATACATGATAAGCATTTAAATCTCCTGCCCTTACAACTCCCACATAGGGGATATTCCTTGCAGACAGAAGAATGTTTTCATCCTTATCAGGCAACACAAAAAGCACTGACTTCTCAGCGAGTTCTAAATTTTTTAAAATACCAACCATGTCTTTAGTCTTTGGTTGAGTAAGCTCAATTTTATCCAACAAAATTATTTCATTGTCTTTGTATTTAAGGGTCAATGCCTTAAATAAAGCAGTATCCTTCATCTGCTTTGGCAATTTTATATAATAATCTCTGGGCTGAGGTCCAAAAACAATTCCACCCTTTCTCCACAATGGCGACCTTATGCTTCCATGCCTTGCCCTTCCTGTGTGCTTTTGTCTCCATGGCTTTCTGCCACCACCAGATACCATAGCTCTTGTTTTTGTCGCATGAGTACCCTGCCTCTGATTTGCCATATATGCTACAACAGCGCTATGAACAACAGAGTCAGATGCATCGTTATTAAAGACTATATCTGGTACTTCTTTTTTGCCAACTATGTTGTTGTTGATATCTCTGATTTCTATCTCCATCATGCCTCTACCTTCCATATCTCAAGTATTCCGTTTTCTCCTCCCGGAACAGCACCTTTTACAAGGATTATATTCTGCTCCGGAATAATTTCAACTATTTCTAAGTTTTTCACAGTAACCCTTTCATTACCCATGTGTCCAGCCATTCCCTTGCCTTTCCACACCCTTGAAGGGAAAGAGCTTGCACCTATAGAACCGGGGGCTCTGTTAAACATAGAACCGTGACTATCTGGACCTCCTGCAAATCTATGCCTTTTCATAACGCCCTGAAAACCCTTACCTTTTGAAATTCCTGAAACATGAACAATATCACCCTTTGAAAATATCTCTACTGTAACCTTATCTCCCACATTATACCCTTCCATTTTGAACTCTTTGAGAATTCTGCAAACAGGAACTCCTGCCTTCTTAAATATTCCAATCAAAGGCTTTGTAATGTTTTTCTCTTTCTTGACCTCTAAAAACCCAAGCTGGACAGCATTATAGCCATCCTTTTCTTTTGTCCTTACCTGAACAACCCAGCAAGGACCTGCTTCAATAACTGTAACAGGAATAATCCTGCCATCTTCACCAAAAATTTGTGTCATTCCGACTTTTCTTCCTATAATTCCCTTCATCATAGCTTTATCTCCACATCTACCCCTGCAGAAAGCTCTAACTTCATAAGAGCTTCTACTGTCTCGGGGGTGGGATCATGTATATCAATTAATCTTTTATGCACTCTAATTTCAAACTGCTCTCTTGATTTTTTATCTTGGTTAGTTGACCTTAAAACTGTATATCTGCTTATTTTAGTTGGTAAAGGAACAGGACCAGATATTCTGGCACCTGTCCTTTTAACAGTATCAACTATTTCCTTTACTGACTGATCAAGAACTCTATTGTCGTATGCTTTCAATTTTATTCTAATTTTTTGATTCATCTCCTACTCCACTATCTGAGTAACTACACCTGCACCTACAGTTCTTCCACCTTCTCTTATCGCAAACCTTAATCCCTCTTCCATCGCTATAGGTGCTATCAGTTCAACTGACATGTTTACATTAT
>JBEPZQ010000027.1:0-12890 GCA_041640755.1 Thermodesulfovibrio sp.
AAGGCAGGTATATGGAGTTTTAAAAAGTGGGATACCATACAATGAAGAAATTGCAATGAATGGAAAAAAATACTTGACAAATTAACACGGAACATTGCGAGCGAAGCGACAGGTGGCTGTGTCATAACCCCTTTTTTGTCAGATTTTTCTCCTCAAGGCTTTTCAAAACACATTGAAAATTCTACAAAATTTTTGCACAAAGCAGACTGATTTAAGAGAATTGGGAGATTGCGACACAGCCACGACAGGCAGGCGTGGCAATCTCATAAAAAGACTGGATTGCTTTAGGACTAAGGTATCTCGCTATCTCCATATATCTAACATACATGACAAAAAAAAAAGAGGCTCGCAGTAACGATGAAATTTGTTCAGAGTCTCCCAGTGATGGAAAAGCTTTAATCACGGTATAACCCAGCTCTTTGGAATGAAAATTTGCTCAAAGGTATGCATGGCATATCTGTCAGTCATTCCAGCAATAAAGTCGCAAATTTTTCTATGAAGTTTTTTTTCTTCAAGACTCTCTGCTCCGATTAGATGCGGATTTACAAGGTAATAATTATAAAGATTTTCAAGCACCCTTTTTGCTTTTTCTATTTCCCTTACAACAAGCTCATTGTGATAAACTCTTTCAAACATAAACTCTCTAAACATGTAAAGATATTGTTCCATCTCCTCTGACATACAAATTTTCTCATAATCCCTATTGATTGTGCTAAAAATTACATTCCTTACCATTGTATCTATTCTCTTTGAGTGTCTATCTCCAAAGACTTTAATTATTTCCTTGGGGATGTCATTTTTCTTTAAAATCCCTGCCCTTAAAGCATCATCAAGGTCATGATTGAGATAGGCTATTATATCTGCAACCCTTACAATTTGTCCCTCAAGCGTTGCGGGTTCATCACTGAATATTTTACCTCTGCCCTTTGAATGTTTGAGAATTCCATTCCTTACTTCAAAAGTAAGATTAAGTCCTTTCCCATTTTTCTCTAATACATCAACAACCCGAAGACTTTGCCTATGATGTTCAAATCCACCCGGATGCAACTGCCTCAATATTGCTTCTCCTGCGTGACCAAATGGAGTATGTCCTAAATCATGACCCAGAGCAATAGCTTCAACAAGGTCCTCATTAAGCCTTAAAGCTCTTGCAATAGTCCTTGCAATCTGGGATACTTCAAGCACATGGGTAAGTCTGGTTCTGTAATGGTCACCTTGCGGTGAGATAAAGACTTGTGTTTTATGCTTTAGTCTTCTAAAGGCTTTGCTGTGAATAATTCTGTCTCTGTCCCTTTGAAAAGGCGTTCTTACATCATCCTCCTCTTCCGATTTAATTCTTCCACGAGTTTGAGAACTTAATTTTGCCTTTGGATGCAAAATTTTTCTTTCTATTTCCTGATATTGCTCTCTCAGATTCATAAGGAGGTCATTACAGATTTTACTGCCCTTACAAGTAAAGATATTTCGTGATCTTGAACAGTTCTTGTATCAAAAATTACAAAATCATCCTTTATTCTTGCAATAACAGGAGGCTCTGTTTCCCTAAGTTTTTTTGTAAAATCTTGCGGAATAATTTTTGGTTTTATTGCAACAACATAAGTCTTGATACCAAATTCTGGCAGTGAGCCTCCACCGGGCATTGAGACATCTTCTTTTATTTCTGCAAAAACTCCTTGTTTCTTTAGAATTCTTGCTATCTTCATAGCACGCTTTTTTATAAATTCAACAGGCTCTGTTATCATCCTTAATGTAGGAATTTTTTTCAATGCAGTTTCCTCATCAAGATAAAGCCTTAGAGTTGCTTCAATGGCTGCAAGTGTCATTTTGTCAACCCTTAAAGCTCGCATTAGAGGATTCTTTGATATTTTCTCAACGAGCTCTTCTTTTCCTATTATAAAGCCTGCTTGGGCTGAACCAAGAAGTTTATCACCGCTAAAAGTAACCAAATCTGCACCCTCTTTTAATACTTCCTGTACAGTTTGCTCTTCTAATCCGTATTTTTTCATATCAATGAAACATCCGCTTCCAAGATCAACCATTACAGGTATTCCCCTTTGTCTTCCAAGTTCAACAAGCTCATTGATAGAAACCTCTTCTGTAAAGCCAATAATTCTAAAGTTTGAGCGATGCACTTTCAAAAGAAGGGATGTGTTTTCATTTATTGCATTTTTATAATCATTTATCTTTGTCTTATTTGTTGTGCCAACTTCTTTAAGAATAGCACCTGAATGTGCCATTACATCAGGAATTCTGAATGAACCACCGATTTCAACAAGTTCTCCTCTTGAGACTATTACTTCCTTTCCTTTTGCAAGGGTATTAAGAGAAAGAAAAACAGCACCTGCATTGTTGTTAACTACTACAGCAGACTCAACATTTAATAATCTTTTTATTGCATCTATAACATGAGTGTATCTTTTTCCCCTTTGTCCCTTTTCTAAATCATACTCAAGATTTGAATAGGATGTTGCAACTTCAACTACATGTCTGACTGCTTCTTCTGGCAGAATTGCCCTTCCAAGATTTGTATGAATCACAACACCTGTTGCGTTTATTACAGGGATAAGCGAGTATCTCTGCTTTTTCTTTAAAGCATTTTTTACTCTATCAATAATACTCTGCTCGTCTATCTCTATTGTTGCACCCCGCAAGATTTCATTCCTTAATTTTTCAATTACTTCCTTGACACTTTCCTTGACAACTGCATGGGAATGATTATCTGATAGATTATGAATCTCAGGATGCTTTAAAATTTTGTCAACAGATGGAAGGAGTCTTAAATAATGTTGAATGTTAGATGTTGAATTTTTATTTTCTGTCTCACTCATGATTAATAGTTTGCAAGCTCCGTGTAGAATAATTCTATCGTTTTGTCAATGGCTTCTCCATCTGGACAGCCTCCTTGAGCCATGTCTGGTTTGCCACCACCCTTTCCACCAATCTTTGCGGCAATGTTTTTGAGAATCTTTCCAGCATCGTATTTATTCTGGGCATCCTTTGTTACTGATAAAATGAGTATTCCTTGTCCATCTTTTTTTGATGCAAGCAAAATAACTGCAGGATGAAGCCTTTCTTTGATTTTGTCTGAAAGGGTTCTTAAACTCTTTGCATCTACTCCTTCAAGTTTCAACGCAAGTGCTTTTACTCCATTTATCTCCCTTGCCTGCTTTATAAATTCATCTATGTTTTGGGTAATCAGCTTATTCTTCAATGCCTCTATCTCTTGCTGCTTTTCTTTAAGTTCATTAATTAGCCTTTCAACTGCACGCACAGGCTCTGATGATTTAAGCATAGCAGAGATGGTTTTTAGTTGCTCCCTGTCTGCATTTGCATATTTCCAAGCCTCAAGCCCTGTAAAAGCCTCTATTCTTCTTATTCCAGAAGCCACAGAGCCTTCTGAAAAGATGTAAAAACTTCCAATCTCTCCTGTGCTCTGGCAGTGAGTTCCTCCGCAAAGTTCCTTACTAAATCCTAAAACCTTAACAACTCTTACAACATCTTCGTATTTGTCTTCAAAGAGAGCAATAACACCTTCCTTTAAAGCCTCATCAAGAGCTTTAATCTCTATTGTGACTGGAAGGTTTTCAAGGATTTTTTCGTTTACAATCTGCTCTATCTCTATGAGTTGTTCATCACTTACTGCTTCAAAATGGGTAAAATCAAATCTTAGCCTGTCAGGTGCAACAAGGCTTCCAGCCTGCTTGACATGGTCTCCCAAAACTGTTCTTAAAGCACTGTGAAGAAGATGGGTTGCTGTGTGATTTCTCTTTATTGCGTTTCTTCTTTCTATATCAATCCTTGCGAATACTTCATCGTCCTCTTTAATGCCTCCCTCAAGAACTTTTACTTTATGACAGTGAAGTCCCAAAATCTTCTTTGTATCCAAAACTTCTGCTTTACCTTTCGGAGAAACTATTATGCCTGTGTCTCCAACCTGTCCACCTGACTCAGCATAGAAAGGCGTTTCTTTTAGAAAGACTTCACCTTCCTCGTTTGTGCCGAGCTCTTTGACCCTTTTTCCATCCTTTATTAAAGCAGATACCTTTGTAGAAACTTCGTATTCTGAATAGCCTACAAATTTAAACTCGTCAGATTTAAGGCTTAAGTCTTTATAAGCATCAAGCAATGCTACTTCCTCAACCTTCTGGGATGCCCTTGCCCTTTGTCTTTGTTTGTTAAGTTCCTCATGAAACCCGTCTTCATCTATAAGCAACTCTGAGTCCTGAGCCATTTCCCGTATGAGGTCAAAGGGAAGTCCGAATGTGTCATAAAGCTTAAATACCTTTTCACCTGAGATAACATTTGACCCAGAGGCTTTGAGTTCTTCAATTATTTCGTTAAATACATTCTCAGCTTTTTCAAGGCTTTTGATAAATCTCTCTTCCTCAACCTGTAAGACCTTTTCAATCCTTTGCTTTTCCGTGACTATCTCAGGATATACATCTCCGAGCTTAAAAACAACAGGCTCAACAAATTTATAAAAAACAGGCTTATCATAGCCTAAAAGCCTGATGTGTCTTCCTGCTCTTCTTATAATTCTTCTCAACACATAGCCTCTGCCTTCATTAGAAGGGATTAGTCCTTCTGCAATTAGAAAAGTCGCAGCTCTAATGTGGTCTGCAATAACCTTTATTGAAATATCAGTTTTTCTTTCCTTGCCATAGCTGACATTTAAGGCATTGCAGATTTCAGAAATTATTGGCTCAAAGAGGTCTGTATCAAAATTCGTTTTTTTGCCCTGCTTCACTGCAGTAATTCTTTCAAGTCCCATTCCTGTATCAATACTTGGCTTTGGAAGGGGATGAAGATTTCCTTGCTCATCTCTGTTGTACTGCATGAACACTAAATTCCAAAGCTCAAGGTATCTGTCACAATCGCATCCAACTGAGCAGTCTGGTTTTCCACATCCAAAGTCTTCACCTTGATCAATGATTATCTCTGAGCAAGGTCCACATGGTCCTGTATCTCCCATCTGCCAGAAGTTATCTTTCTCTCCAAGCCTGACAATTCGGTCAGAAGGAATACCAACTTCCTTCTCCCAAATCTGAGCTGCTTCATCGTCATCTCTATAAATTGAGACATAGAGTTTTTCCTTCGGAAGTTTGAAATACTCAGTTAAAAGTTCCCATGCAAAAAGTATGGCATCCTGTTTGAAATAATCGCCAAAGGAGAAGTTCCCAAGCATTTCAAAGAATGTATGATGCCTTGCAGTAAAACCGACATTCTCAAGGTCGCTGTGCTTGCCACCAGCTCTCATGCATTTTTGACAGGTTGTAGCCCTTGTGTAAGGTCTTTTTTCCTCTCCCAAGAAAACCCTCTTAAATTGAACCATTCCTGCATTTGTAAAAAGCAGGCTTGGGTCATTTTTGGGAATGAGAGGTGAGCTTTTTACTAATTCGTGTCCCTTTGAGATAAAGTAGTCCAGAAAGAGCTTTCTTATTTCAGAACTTTGCATAAATTATTCCTCACCCACTATTCTTTGTTCATTGCTTATTATGTAGGTAAGTTTTCCATCAACAAATATAAGCCTTGATTTTAAAAGTCCCAAAGAAGATGAATAAACCCATTCCTCCCTCTGTTTTCCCTTTTCAGGAGTAAGGATTCTTATGGAAGAAGGAGTTCCCCATGCAAATCTCACCTGCTCTTTTGTCATTCCAAGAGCTATTTCTCCTTTAGCAATTCTTTCCTGAATATCTGGAGGATAGTGTTTAATCTCATCATAAGTATATCTCACACCTTGAGAAGCACAGCCAAAAACAAAAACCGCAGTTAATAAAAAAATCAATGCTCTCATGCAAAACCTCCTTTAGTTAAAATTTTCATTAAGACATTTATTTATCGTATCCCAAGAAAAACCTCTTCTTAAAAGAAAGCCTGTAATTTTTGCCCTTTTTTTGTCAGGTGTAACATCTTTAAAAAGATGATGCTTTCTTTGAAGAAGCCGTTTAGCTATTGAAAACTCGTCAATATTGGGAAGTTTTTCAAGCTTTTCCTTATCAATTCCTTTCCGAATGAAATAAATTCTCAATCCCATTTCTCCCAAAAGCCTGTCTTCAGCGATTTTTTCAGCCCTTTGAATAAATTTTTCATCATCTACAAAGCCCTTTTGTTTAAGATATTCAATCGTATCCTTTATATCCTTCTCTCCAAACCCTTTTCTTTGAAGCTTTTCTCTTAATTCAGCCTCTGTCCTGTCTCTTAAACTTAAAAGCCTTAATGCAATCTTTAGTGCATCATTTTGTTTTTTCACCTTCAGAAGCCTTTGCTGCTCTTAGTCCGTAAGTTTCTAAAACCTTTGCGTATATTTCATTAAAAATCTCTGGATGAGTTTTTAAATATTCCTTTGCATTTTCTCTTCCCTGAGCAAACCTTGAGCCCTGATAATTATACCATGCACCTGATTTTTCTATAATTCCCTTTTCAACTGCGAGGTCAAGAACTTCACCTGTTTTTGAAATACCCTCATTGAAATATATATCAAACTCAGCTTGCCTAAAAGGTGGCGCTACTTTGTTTTTTACTATCTTTACCTTTACTCTTGAACCTGTTATATCCTGTCCCTCTTTTAGAGTATCTGCCTTTCTTATATCAAGCCTCATGGATGCGTAAAACTTAAGGGCTGTTCCTCCCGGCGTGGTTTCAGGATTGCCAAACATTACGCCAATTTTTTGTCTAATCTGGTTTATGAAAATGACAACTGTATTTGACTTTGATATAGCTGCTGTAAGTTTACGCAATGCCTGACTCATAAGTCTTGCCTGCAATCCGGGCAAAGAGTCTCCCATTTCTCCTTCAATTTCTGCCTTTGGAACCAATGCTGCAACAGAGTCAATAACAATTATATCAACAGCACCGCTTCTGACAAGAGTTTCTGTAACCTCTAAAGCCTGCTCTCCTGTATCTGGTTGGCTTACGAGAAGGTCTTCAATGTTAACTCCAAGCTTTGCTGCATAATTTACATCAAGAGCGTGCTCTGCATCTATAAATGCTGCAACTCCGCCCATTTTCTGTGCCTCTGCTATTGCATGAAGGGCGAGGGTAGTTTTTCCCGATGACTCTGGACCAAAAATCTCTATTACTCTTCCTCTTGGATATCCTCCAACACCTGTTGCTATATCAAGTGAAAGAGAACCTGTAGGAATAACAGATATACCCTCTGCTTGAGTCTTTGTTCCAAGTCGCATAATAGCGCCTTTGCCAAAATTTCTTTCAATCTGAGATATTGCTATCTCCAAAGCCTTTAACTTATCCTTATCCATAAATCACCTCTTAAAAATAAATGCCCTCCGGCAAAAGATATTTGCTTTATTATAAAAGTTTCAAAAATTTTTTGTAAAATGCAATGGAAATGAGCCACTTAAGCCATAAAACAGCGTTTAATTAATCATATAAAGCCTTAAGTTGTCCACAGGCAGCCAGAATGTCACTACCTTTGCTTTTTCTTATAAAAACAGAGTAACCCTTTGAAATAAGAATGTTCTGAAATCTCAAAATCTCTTCTTCCTCAGGTTTTTCAAGCTCGCATCCTTTCCACGGATTAAAGGGAATAAGATTTATTTTACTTGGTATACCTTTTAGGAGTTTGGCAAGTTTAAAAGCATCTTCTTCAGTGGTGTTTACATTTTTTATCATTACATACTCAAAGGTTATTCTCTGTCCCGGCTTAAGAGGGTATTTTTTTAAAGCTTCTATTAACTCAGAAAGAGGATATTTTTTGTTTATTGGCATCAGAAAGCTTCTTTTTTCATCATCAGGAGCATTTAGCGAGACTGCGAGCTTAACAGGTAACTGTGTAACAATTGATTTTAGGTTTGGAATTATTCCTGCTGTTGAAACAGTAATTCTTCTTGGTGAAAATTTTATGAAGTTTTTAAATCTCCAAATTGCCTCAATAACATTTTCAAGATTTAGGAAAGGTTCTCCCATGCCCATAAATACAATGTTTGTAATTTGTCTGCCTTCATCCTTCAAAAGTTTACTTACCTGTATGAACTGGTCAACAATCTCCCATGCCATCAAGTTTCTTTTAAATCCAATTTTCCCGGTAAGACAAAATCTGCACTTAAGAGGACAACCAACTTGAGAGGAAATACACAAAGTGAGCCTTTCTTTGTCAGGAATTAAAACAGACTCTATGGTATGTCCGTCTTCAAGTTGCCAGAGGAACTTTTGCGTTCCATCAGAGGATATCATTCTTTCTATCAGTTTAAGATTGCCAATGTAGTAATTTTTTGCAAGAGTTTCTCTTAATTTTTTTGAAAATTCTGTTATCTCATCAATATCTGATGCATATTTTTCGTAAATCCATCGGATTAGCTGTTTAGCCCTGTAAGAAGGGAGTGAATTTTCTTGAATTATCTCTTGAATTTGCTTTTCGTTGAGAGATTTTAAGTTGTTCATGCTTTAATATATAAGCTGAGGCAAAGGAATGTTTAATCGGGTCAAATGATTTATAAAATAACTATATACTGCTTCCGGGTTGTCTATCATAACAAAAAGATTAAAGTCATCTATGCTGATTGCTCCAATTCTCATAGGAGAATTTTTAAGCCAGTCAATAAGTCCTTTCCAGTAGTCAGAGCCATACAGAACAACAGGAAAATTTTTAATTTTACCAGTCTGCACCAGAGTTAAAGCTTCAAAGAGCTCGTCAAATGTTCCAAAACCACCAGGAAAAATAACAAAACCAATGGAGTATTTGATAAACATCAATTTTCTGACAAAGAAATATCTGAAATCAAGGGAAATATCAAGATACTTATTAGGATGTTGTTCATGGGGAAGTTCAATGTTCAGTCCAATGGATTTGCCTTTTCCAAGCTTTGCTCCTTTGTTTGCCGCCTCCATTATTCCCGGACCACCACCTGTTATTATTGAAAATCCGTGCTCACTTAAAACTCTCGCCACTTTAAAAGCTTCCTGATAATAAAAACTTTCTTCATTCAACCGAGCACTTCCAAAGATTGAAACCGCAGGTCCTATTCCAGAGAGTGTTTCAAAGCCTTCAACAAGCTCAGACTGAATTCTGAAAACTCTCCAGACATCAGTGGACTTAAAATCCTCTATCATCCACATCCTCCAAGATACTGGTTCTTATGAGTGCAACGAGGGCTGAATGGGGAACAATAAAGTATTTTTTCTCTTCAAACATTATTTCAATTGCGGCATCTTTTATGAAAAAAGCATAATCTCCTTCTTGAGCTTGGAGAGGAATGTATCTGATTGGCTCAGCATTGTTTTGTTTCCACGGCTCCTCAAGAATTAAAGAAGGGTCATGAACTGGATAACCGGGACCTACTTTGACAACCCTTCCTCCCATGATTTTGTTTTTTTCCTTAACTGAGGGAGGCAAAAAAAGACCAGCACTTGTTTTATCAGTTTTATCATCGGGTTCAACAAGAACCCTGTCACCTACTATTATTAATTCCCTTTTTGTCTTCATGTTTAATTTTAACTTACTCGCATTTGGTAAAGCCACAGCTGTGGCATGTTGCGCATCCTTCTTCATAGGAAAGCTGACCACCGCATTCAGGGCATGCGCCGTAGTGAATTGCATTTTTTTTGCGATTGTTGGCAGGTTGTGATTCTTGGCTTATGGCTAATTGTTGAGTGGTCTTTTCACGGGCAATTATCAACAATCCACTATCCATTAACTCTGCTTCCAATGCCTTTGCAATAGCATCTGCACAGCTTGTTATCTTTCCTTGAGCTGTCCATGCTGGAGCATAACAGGAAATACCCTTGAGTTGCTTAACTATTTGCTCAGGGTCTATTCCGCTTCTTAGTGCAAGGGATATAAGCCTTCCTATTGCTTCAGCCTGAGATGCTGCGCATCCACCTGCTTTGCCAATGTTTGTAAATACCTCAAAGGGATTATTATTTTCATCCTTATTAATTGTCACATAAAGATTGCCACAGCCTGTTTTCATAAGTCTTGTAACGCCAACTAAAAGCTCAGGTCTTTTGCGAGGCTTGAGGGTTTGCTGACTCTCCTGTTGCTCCTTTGCCTTTTGAATAACCTGTCCAACACGTGAACCTGCTCTATACACAGTAACTCCCTTGCAACCTAACTCATAGGCAAGTAGATATACCTGCTTTACGTCATCTTCTGTTGCATGATTTGGAAGATTGACTGTTTTGCTTACTGCATTGTCAACATATTTTTGAAATGCTGCCTGCATGCGTATATGATATTCAGGTGAGATGTCATGGGCAGTGACAAAAATTCTTTTGAGCTCTGCTGGAATTTCGTCCATTTCCTGAATTGAACCTTTTTCAGCTATTTTCTCTGCAAGCTCATCTGACCAAAGCCCAAGCTTTTCCATCTCTGCTTTAAAATATTGATTGATCTCAACAAGTCTTGTTCCATCCATAACATTTCTTACAAAATAAAGAGCAAAAAAGGGCTCAATGCCTGAGGAGCATCCAGCTATTATGCTTAATGTTCCTGTTGGTGCAATGGTTGTAATTGTGGCATTTCTAAGAGGCATTTTACCATAGTAAATGCTTTTTTCATAATTTGGAAATGTGCCTCTTTCCCGAGCAAGCTCTACTGATGCAAGTCTTCCTTCATCCTGAATGAATTTCATGACCTGTTCAGCCAGTTGGAGAGCCTCTTGTGAGTCATATGGAATTTTAAGCTGAGCTAACATATCTGCCCAGCCCATTACACCAAGTCCGATCTTTCTGTTTGCTTTTGTATTTTTTTCAATTATTTCAAGGGGATACTTGTTTGCATCTATAACATTGTCAAGAAAATGAACAGCCTTCCACACAGTATCCTTGAGAAGCTCCCAGTCTATCTGTCCATCCTTTACCATCTTTGAAAGATTTATTGAGCCAAGATTGCATGATTCAAAGGGCAGTAAGGGTTGCTCTCCACAGTTGTGAACATAGAAACCGTTTGCATCAAAGGCATTTATGCCGAGTATTGATGCATCGTAAACTTTCTCAATACCATCTGCGATGATTTCTTCAACTTTCGCAATAAAACTTGTTTTGTTTGGTTTTCTTTTGTAATTTTTAATAAGCCTTGCAAGTTTTTCAGCCTTGTCTTTATCGGCAAAATTGGTTTTTTCGTAAAAGACAAATACATCCTCGCCAGAAATAAAAAGTTCATGCGGAGCCTTGCATTGATAGAGTTTTTTTCCGCCTTTTCCATCAGGAAGTAAAGCAGAATGCTCAGCTCTGCGATTTGCATAAATTTTTGAATATATACCAAACCTTAGAAGAATTCTCTGTACAGCTTTCAAAATTGATAAATTGCTTTGTGAAAGTCTTATGTTTATTCCTTTTAATTGGTTTCCCTGAACTGAGCCATCTGCATCAAAAAGTCCTCTTAAAAGCCCTCTGCAGAATTGAGATGATGCCTTTTCAATCTCTTCAGTAATTGTTTTTTCCTCATAAATATTTAAGTCCTGTGTCAGAGTTTTAAGATAACCAAGAGAAAGCCTGTATTCACTCCTGTCACTTATACATTGCCATCCTTTAAAATCAGCTCTATGTGGAATGCCACAGGCACAAGCATAGGCATATTGCCTTACTGAAACTGCTCCAGAATCCTCTCCCCATGATGATAAAACAATTGTATCCTTTTTAATTGTTCCATCACCAAGAAGCAGTCCTATTAAATAACCTTCCTCTTCTGAGTATTTTCCTTCCCATCCATCAAATGCTCTGTGGTCGTGAAGCAAAATTTTATCTCCCGGTTTCAAAAACCTTACTTCTGTCCATTCAGCCTCAGTTTTATATCTTGTTGATTTTTTAACTTTCATTACAGGATGATTTTCAGTTAAACGAACTTCAAAGCCTTCTTTAGTCTTTAATCTGAAAACCTGCCTAATTCCAGTTGAAAAGAATCCCTGAGATGTGCTTTCCCATTTTTCTCCATTTACAACTGCTGTAAATTTTTTTCCAATTAAGTCTTTGACCTGTCTTGGGCCCTCTGCAGTCATAATCCAAGTGTCCTTTGTAACACATGGATTTGTGGCTTCAATCTCACCTATTTCTGGCGTTGGATTTGCTGCATTCATTCTGTCTAAGAAAACAATACCCGGCTCTCCATTTTTCCAAGCCTGATGAACAATTAAATCAAAAACTTCTCGAGCGCGAAGACGTTTTACAGACTTGCCAGAGCGGGGATTTATTAAATCATACTCTTCATCATTCATTACAGCCTTCATGAACTCTTCTGTAAGTCCAACGGAGATGTTAAAGTTTGTAAATTTAGTAATGTCATCCTTGCATGTGATAAATTCAAGGATATCAGGATGGTCTACCCGAAGAAGTCCCATATTTGCTCCTCTTCTTCGTCCACCCTGTTTTACTGCTTCAGTGGCAGAATCAAAAACACTCATAAAAGATACAGGACCTGAGCTTATTCCCTTTGTTGAGCCAACAACATCTCCTTTAGGTCTTAAACGAGAAAAACTGAAACCCGTGCCACCGCCAGATTTATGAATAATTGCAGCATACTTTACTGCATCAAAAATTCCCTCCATTGAGTCCTCAACAGGAATTACAAAGCATGCGCTAAGCTGTCCCAAAGGAGTTCCTGCATTCATAAGGGTAGGAGAATTTGGCAAAAATTTAAAGGAAGTCATAAGCTCATAAAATTTTTCCTCAGTCTCTGCTACTTCTTGTTCTGTTTTTCCATAGGAAGCATCAATTTGGGCAATTGCTTTTGCAACTCGTCTGAAGAGTTCCTCAGGTGTCTCTATAATCTTTCCTTCTTCATCTTTCTTAAGATATCTTCTCTTTAAAACCTCTATTGCATTTGGGTTAAGATTAAGCTTTGAGCTTGCCTCAGACATGAAAAGACCTCCTTTTTTGATGAATGTAATTGTTAATATAATAGAGTTTAGTTTATAATTTCAAATGATGGATTGGAT
>JBEPZQ010000028.1:0-12666 GCA_041640755.1 Thermodesulfovibrio sp.
AACTTTTATTTCAAATGACTCTTTCCAAAGATATGATAAAATAAATCATGGATATCAGGTGGATGCAAAGATTTAATAATTATGAAAGAGCTTTGTTACAGCTAAAAGATGCTGTAGATTTATCTAAAAAAAGAGAACTTAGTGAGCTTGAAAAACAAGGTTTAATTCAAGCCTTTGAATATACATATGAGCTTGCTTGGAATCTTTTAAAGGATTATCTTGAGTATCAAGGTATTTCAGAGATCAGAGGAGCAAGAGATGCTATAAAAAAAGCTTTTAAATATGAGTTAATAGAGAATGCTGATGTGTGGTCTGAAATGATATCTGCAAGAAATTTAACTGCTCATACATATAATACAGCTGTGGCTGAAAAAGTAATTGGAAATATCCTCAATAAATTCTATCCAGAATTTGAAAAGCTTTTGAGAGGATTTAGAGAAATAAAAGAAAATGTATAATTTTGGCATACCTACAGAGCTTGTAGAAAAAATTAAAAAGATAGTTTTTTCTAATCCGAAAGTATTAAAGATGTACATTTATGGTTCAAGGGCGAAAGGAAATTATAAGAAAGGTTCAGACATTGACATAGCAATTGTTGCGCCTGAACTTGATTTTTCTGAATATCTAAAAATTCTTGATCAAATTGAAGAAATAAATACGATTTACTCAATAGATTTAACTCATTATGAACTTTTAGATGATGCGGTTAAGGAACACATAAAAAGAGTTGGGACAGAAATAATTCACGAATGAATGCTTATAAATCATTCAAAAATGGAAATCTTCTGCGAATATCAAGCAGATATTCATGATTTATCTCGCAATAAAAAATACTCTCCCTGTTATCAGCCATTAATAAGGTCTCCCCAAATGGTCCATAAACTGCCGAGCCACCAGCATACTCCAAGCCATTCCCGTCTTTTCCAACTCTATTGACTCCGACAATGTAACACTGGTTTTCTATTGCCCTTGCCCGTAGAAGACAACTCCAATGCTCAGCTCTTGATGAGGGCCAATTAGCAAGCACAAAGATAACTTCTGCCTTAGGAATAACTTTTCTGAATAACTCTGGAAATCTAAGGTCATAGCAGATAAAAACGCTACAGCAAAAATCTTCAATATTGAACAAAACAGGAGAATCTCCTGCAGAGAAATGTTTATGCTCCTCTAAAAGCGAAAAAAGATGGATTTTTGAATAGGATGATAACACTTCACCGTTCCGAGAGAAAACTTTTGCCACATTTTGCTTTTTGTTATTTTTAAGTAAAAAATATCCTGCAATGATATTTATGTTTAATTCAGATGCGAGTTTCATAAAAAACTTCTCTGTGTATTCATTATCCTCATCAATTTTAATATCTTCCATGCAGAAGCCTGTTGTTGATGCTTCAGGCAACACTAATAGATTGCTGCCTGAGGCTGAGGCTTCAAGGGCAATTTTTTCAATTTTTTTTAAGTTTTCTGATGGGTTTTTCCAGATAATATCAAACTGTGAGATTGCAATCTTCATTAAGCCAAAATAACAAGATTGTCTCTGTGGATTACTTCGTCTGAATACTTATAACCGAGAATTTTCTCAATTTCAGATGATTTTTTGCCTTTGATTAGCTTTATCTCGCAAGAAGAATAATTAACAAGCCCCTTTGCTATCCTCTCGCCTTTTTCATCAATACAGTAAACCGCATCACCGACATCAAACTCACCATCCACTTTTCTTATTCCTGAAGGAAGAAGACTTTTTCCGTTTTTTATCAGTGCTTTAACAGCTCCCTCATCAATGTAAATATTTCCCTTAGCCCTTGTGGCATAGGCTATCCAGCCTTTTCTGGAGGTAACCCTCTCCTTAACAGGCTCAAAATATGTACCGATTTCTTTTCCTTCAAGAACTGCTTTAATATTGCCATAGTTTCTGCCGCTAATAATGTGAACAGGAATTCCAAAGGAAGTTGCCTTTTTTGCAGCCAGAACCTTAGAATACATTCCACCTGTGCCAAATCCCGTTGATGTTGGCTTAGCAAGCATTTCAATTTCCTTTGAAAATTCTTTTACATGCTTTATTATTCTTGCAGTGGGGTCCTTCTTAGGATCAGAAGTATAAAGCCCTTTTACATCCGATAAAATTATTAGATAATTAGCCTCAATAAGCCCTGAAACCAGAGCTGCAAGCTGATCATTGTCTCCAAATTTTATTTCATCGGTTGCAACGGTATCATTTTCATTAATTATAGGAACGACTTTCATTTCAAGAAGGGTGAGTATAGTATTTTTCGCATTTATGTATCTTTCTCTGTCACTAAGGTCATCCCTTGTCAGAAGAATCTGGGCAACATTTTTTTTGTATCTATAAAAATACTTCTCATACATCCACATAAGCAAAGGCTGTCCAACCGCAGCAGTTGCCTGTTTTTTTCTTATTTCCTTTGGTTTGCTCTTGAGTCCCAATTTCTTCATGCCAGAGGCAATTGCACCAGAAGAGACCATAACAACTTCTATGCCTTTATCAGTCAACTCAGAAATCTCCTTTGCAAAGGAATGTATTCTTCTTTGATTGATTCTTCCCATCTTGTCTGTTAAAAGATTACTTCCTATTTTTACAACTAATCTCATTTTTCACCTACTCTATCTGCCAGATATTCTAATAATTTATCAATCCCTTCTCTTTTTACTGCACTTATTGCAAAAAAATCAAGTCCCTTTTGCTCACAGTAAGTCTTAAGCCTTTTTAGTCTTTTTCCCTCATAGGCTAAATCAATCTTTGTTCCCACAACTGCTATTGGTTTTTCTAACAAAGCAGGATTATAAAGAACAAGTTCTTTTTGAATTTTTTCAAAATCATCCACAGGGTCTGATTCAAGTATATCAGAGACATCAACAAGATGTAGCAATAGACGAGTTCTCTCAACATGCCTTAAAAACTGATGCCCAAGTCCTGCTCCCCTATGAGCTCCTTCAATTAATCCGGGAATATCAGCCACTACAAAGCTTTTATAATCTCCATATTTGACTAAGCCTAATACAGGTGACAAAGTAGTAAAAGGATAGTCAGCAATTTTGGGTCTTGCGGAACTAATTACAGAGATAAGAGTTGACTTTCCTGCATTCGGAAGTCCAATTAGTCCAACATCTGCCAAAAGTTTAAGCTCAAGAATAATCCATCGCTCTTGTCCTTTTTCTCCCGGCTGAGCATATCTTGGAGCTTGATTTGTTGGAGTGGCAAAATGAGCATTGCCAAGTCCCCCTTTTCCTCCCTTTGCAACAACTACTGATTTTCCTTCTTCATCAAGGTCTGCAAGAATTTCGTCTGTTTCTGCATCCTTTACAACAGTGCCAACAGGAACTTTTATAATCAAATCCTCACCATCCGCTCCCTTCATATTACTGCCTTTTCCGTGTTCTCCTCTTTCGGCTTTATAGGTTTTTTGATATTTGTGATCAAGAAGTGTATGAAGGTCTGAAGAGGCTTGAATTATTACATCTCCTCCTTTTCCACCATCTCCTCCATCAGGACCACCCTTAGGAACATACTTTTCCCTTCGGAAGCTTACACATCCTCTTCCGCCATCACCTGCTTTAACATATATTTTTACATAGTCAACGAATTTCATTGAAGGAAGGTAAAAGCGGATAGTCAATAGACTATCCGCTATAAAAATTTATTGGGCAGGCTGAGTAAGTGGATAAACGCTTACCTTAATTCTTTCCCTGTTTTTTCTCTCAAATTTTACTACACCATCAATAAGAGCGTAAAGAGTATAATCAGAGCCAACACCAACATTTGCTCCCGGATGAATCTTTGTTCCGCGTTGTCTTACAAGTATATTTCCAGCTTTTACAAACTGTCCACCGAACCTTTTTACTCCAAGTCTTTTTGCTTTACTGTCCCTTCCGTTTCTTGAGGAACCAACGCCTTTTTTATGTGCCATTTTTTAACCTCCTATAATTTCTTTTACCTTTACTTTAGTATACCACTGCCTATGTCCTCTTAGTCTTCTCACAGCCTTTTTAGAAGCAGGTCTGTAGACAAGAACCTTATCATCCTTTGCCTCATCAATTACTTCAGCCTTTACTTTTAGTCCATCAATATAGGGATTTCCAACTTTTAATCCAGTCTCAGATTTTACAAATAAAACCTTGTCAAAGACAACCTCATCACCAGCCTTCAAATTAAGCTTTTCTACTTTTAAAACATCTCCTGCCTTTACCTTATACTGTTTGCCTCCAGTTTCTATAACTGCATACATAAAAAATCACCTCCCTATGGAATTACTTTATTCAATGGATATTCTACAAAACCAGATGCTCCAGCATCTTTAAGCTTTGGTAAAATTTCCCTTACCTTTTTCTCATCTATTATAACTTCAAGGGCATACCAATTTTCATCATATAGCTGAGATATTGTTGGAGAGTGCAAAGAATTTAACAAACTTAAAACTCTTTTTAAAGAATCCTTCGGCACATTCATTTTAAGTCCAACCTTTTCCTCTGCTAAAAGAGCTCCTTGAAGAAGCATTGAAATATCCTGCATTTTTTTCTTTTTCCAGGAATCTCTCCATGCATTCTTGTTTGAGATAAATCGTGTTGTTGACTCTAATATCGTTTCAATAACTCTAAGTTTATTTGCCTTAAGTGAGGTGCCTGTTTCGGTTAGGTCAACAATAGCATCCGCAAGGTATGGCGGCTTTACCTCTGTTGCTCCCCATGAAAAATATACATCAGCCTTTATTCCTTTAGATTTTAAATATCTTTTCGTGAAACCCATCAACTCAGTAGCTATTCTTTTGCCCTGTAAATCTTCAATTGTCTTTATGGGAGAGTCTTCAGGAACAGCAATAACCCATCTAACAGGTCTAAAACCCTCTTTTGCATATCTCAATTCAGCAACCTCAACAACATCAACATTCTGCTCAAGTATCCAGTCATATCCTGTTAACCCACAGTCAAGATAGCCTTCCTCAACATATATTGGAATCTCCTGAGCCCTAAGAAGCATACATGATATTTCCTCGTCATCTATAAAAGGATAATAAGACCTATGGGATACATGTATATTAAAACCAGCCTTTTTAAATAGCTTAAGTGTTGACTCTTGTAAGCTTCCCTTTGGTAACCCCATCTTTAAAATCTTATCTCCCATTTAATAAAAGACCTCCTTTTTAAAATATACAGAAATTATAGTTTAAAAACTTTTTGAAATTTCAGTCAACTTTTGAAAAAACAAGCCCAAAAATATAAAGAGAAAACAGGCAGAAGAAGTTTGACCTTATTTTAGGACAATTTTTATGAAAATTATACTCTATGTGTCCTCCTATTTTTTCCCTTGTCTATTAATTCAAGCTCTTCTTTATCCATTTTTCCATAGTTTTTTACCTATTAATTAATTTGAAATTTGCCTTTTCAGACAAAATTCACCCCAAATAACTTTTTTTATAAAAACAAAAGTTCGTATTCATAATGTTCCAAAAAACAAAGGCATATTACAATTTTTTTATTTTACACTGGCTCATATATCCTATTAATTCAGGGACATCTATAACATATTCTTTGTATTCTGGAACATAATTATTATTACTTTATACCTAATGTTTTACCTCCATCAATATGATTTTACAAAGTTATAAAGATTCAGCCGAAAAATAGAGATAGACACTCGTCACTGCGAGCCCCCTGTTGCGAGCGATAGCGTGGCAATCCACAACATCGTCACTGCGAGCCTCCGAAGGAGGCGAAGCAGTCTCTAACTGGTGAATGGTGATTCGTGGATGGTGGATGGTGAACACCTCTCCGTAATTGCGAGGATACCCCCTCTCCGTCATTGCGAGCGAAGCGAGGAGGAAGCAATCTTGCCTTTTCCCTTCAAAGAGATTGCTTCGCATCCTTCGGATGCTCGCAATGACAGCAAAAAATACTTAATTTTCAAATGGTTATACCAATTATTGGATTTCTATCGCTATTTTTGGGTTCAGTTTTTCAATTGTTATAACGCAGGCTGAAGTGTTAAAATATTTAAATTTTATGCAACTGGATTACAGAAAAAGATTTTATGAAAAATATGTGCAGACGCAGATTAGGCATACTGCTAAATATGATTTTAAGGATGAATACAATTTCAGGCGAAAAATTTATAAGCTTAATTATAAAAATATTTTACCTAAAGACAAAGATGCTCATATCTTAGAACTTGGTTGCGGTGCAGGATATTTTTTGAAGTATCTTAAAGAGCTTGGCTATCAAAATATTCATGGAGTTGATATTTCACCTGAGCAGTTAGAACTTGCTAAAAAGCTTGGAGGAAGCTTATACATTGTTCAAGCTGACATTTTTGATTATCTAAAATCAACCAAGCAAAAATTTGACATGATTTGTGCATTCCATGTATTGGAGCATCTATTTAAAAATGAGATTCTTGAGCTTCTTTCTTTTATTTATGAAAAATTAAACAACAATGGTATGATTCTAATTGAAGTCCCTAATGCAGGCTCACCACTTTTTGGAGGACAAAATAGGTATTCAGAATTTACTCATGAAACAGGTTTTACAGCCCCAAGTTTAAAAGAAGTTCTTTTAATTTGCGAATTTTTAGATGTAAAGGTCTTTCCAATAAAAGGAGTTTCTCCATATGCGAGAACTTTTTTTAAAATTTTTAACTATTTTCTTCATTCACGATTTAACAAAGATCTGTTCATAGAAGGGGAAATATTCGGAATTGGATACAAAAAAAATTAAAGTTGTATTTTTAGTAAATTCTTTGGCGGGTGGTGGGGCAGAAAGAGTATTGTCTAATATTTTAAAAAATATTGACAAAAATGTCTTTAACCCATATTTGATTCTTCTCAAAAAAGAAGGTGAACTTTTAAGTGAACTCCCATCAGATATCAATTTGGTAGAACTTGGAATGAAAAGCTATAGTCTTTCAAAGGAATTTTTTTTCCTTTTATTTAAATTGTTTAAATTAATCAAACAAATAAAGCCTGATGTTTGTATAAGTTTTCTCTGGGAATCAAATATAATACTTCTCTCTACTTGCTTATTGAGTAAGGACACAAAAGCAATTATTTCAGAACGTATTGCTCCATTGAGTTATTTTCAAGATATTTTGCGAAAGAGTCTGAAAGTTAGTATCGCAAAATTTATTACAAAAAATATTTATAAAATGGCTTTTTTTATTATATGCGTTTCCTATGGAATAAGAGACGAACTCGTAGAATTAGGTATCAATCCAAAAAAACTAAAAGTAATTTACAATCCTTTAGATATAAATAAAATTAAACACTTATCATACGAGGAAATTAGTTATCCTAAGAAATATATTCTATTTGCAGGAAGATTACATAAACAAAAAAACATACCTTTATTGATTAAAGCATTTTCGCAAGTAAAAGACTTCTATAATGGTAACTTAGTAATAATTGGCAAGGGTAAAGAAGAAGAAAATCTGAAAAACCTTGTTAGAGAGATGCAACTTACTGAGAGGGTTGATTTTTTAGGATTTCAGACAAATCCCTACAAATGGATGAAAAATGCAGACATTTTTATACTACCTTCAAATTATGAGGGTTTCCCGGGGGTTTTATTAGAAGCAATGGTTTGTGGCGTGCCTGTGATATCAACAGATTGCCCATACGGACCAAAAGAAATTATAGATAATGAGGTAAATGGAATACTTATTCCAACTGATAATGTCACTGCACTTGTGGAGGCAATTAAAAAACTTTTGTTTAACGGAGAGTTAAGAGAAAAGCTTGTATTGAATGGTTTTCAAAAAGCAATAAAATTTGATATATCAAAAGTGATAAAAGATTATGAAGAAATTCTTATCAAAGCGGTAAAAGGATAAAATGCCGTATTACAAATTTCATAAAAAACTCAGAATATGGCAATATATGCCAAACTTAACTTTGTCAAATGAAGCACATTTAAAAAAATTTTTAGAAAGATTTAATAGAGATAAAATAATTTTAGACATAGGGAGTGGCGGCAGAAATTTAAATCCTTATATTATTACTGTTGATAAATCATTTGAAACAAAACCCAAAGTCTTAGCAGATATTCATGAATTGCCATTTAGGGATGAATGCATTGATTGCATAATTTGCACTGGAACATTTGAACATATAAAAAATCCATGGAAGGCTGCAGATGAATTTTATAGAATTTTAAAAAAAGGTGGTTTTGTATATATTTCTACTCCATTTATGCAAGGTTATCATCCGGATCCTGAAGATTATTGGCGATTTACAGATAAGGGACTTGAAGAACTTTTCCTTAGATTTGGAAAAATTGACTCTGGAGTTTTGATTGGAAGCGGTTCAGGTTTATATTGGGGAATAGTAGATTTTTTCAGAGCTTTTTCAGATAGAGAATTAATATCAGAGCTTTTTGGAATTTTAGGTAGACTCTTATTTGTATGGGTTAAATATTTTGATGTAATACTAAAAAGGAAGATAAATAACAAATACTTCGCAAGCGGATTCTTTTATATAGGAGTTAAACTTTAAGATGTGCGGAATTTTTGGTTTATACAGTAAAAATAAAGGCGTAACTTTAGAACTGCTAAAAAAATCAATAAATTGCGTCAAATATCGTGGACCAGATGCAGAAGGCTTTTTTATAAATAAAGAACAAACTGTTGGCCTCGCACATGTAAGATTATCCATAATTGATCTTTCCACTGATGCAAATCAACCAATGAGCAGTTTAGATGGTAGCGTTCATATAGTATTAAATGTAGAAATAAATAATTATCAGGTTTTAAAAAAAGAACTTGAAAAAAAAGGCTATCTCTTTAAGACAAATTCTGATACAGAAGTGTTAATAAATTCTTATTTAGAATGGGACGAGAATTTTTTGGAAAAGATAAATGGCATGTTTGCTTTTGGAATATATGATTCAAGAAAGAATAGAATACTAATAGCAAGAGATAGGATAGGCAAAAAGCCTCTGTTTTATTCTTATTACAAAGAAAATTTTTTATTTGCCTCTGAACTAAAATCTATTTACTATTCAGATATAATTCCCGTTGAAATAGAGCCTAAAGCTGTTAATTTTTATTTTTCATATGGTTACATCCCCGGTGAACTCTCAATTTTGAAGAGTATTTACAAATTAAAACCTGCGCATTTTCTTATCTTTGACATTACAAGCAAGAGCATAAAAATAAAAAACTATTGGGAAGTTCCAGAGTTTAGGGAGAAAATCAAAGAAGAGCGTGCAATTGAAGAATTGGAAAGCCTTATTGAAGACTCTGTTAAAATAAGACTAATCTCAGATGTTCCTCTTGGGTCTTTGCTCAGTGGAGGGATTGATTCAAGTTTGGTAACAGCTTTTATGACAAAAATCACCGACCACGAGGTGATGAGTTTTAATGTTGACTTTCAAGGGAGTTCTAAGAGTGAAGCTGGATATGCAAAAATTGTTTCTTCACATTTAAAAACTCAACATCACAACATTGTAGTATCAGTAGACTATCAAAAAGAGCTTGAGTATGTCTCAGGACAAATAGATGAACCCATTTATGATAGCTCACTTTTACTAACTTATATTCTATCTAAATATGTTAAAGATTATGTTAAAGTGGTTCTTTCAGGAGACGGTGGTGACGAAAACTTTGGAGGTTATATTCATTATCACTCAGCTCTTATTGCAAAGAAATTAGGGCAATTGTCCCCTCCCCCTTTAAAATATTTAGCTGGTATGATATCGCAACTTTTACCTGAGGGATTTTTTGGTAAAAATACTTTATATGGTATAGCTAAAGGTTCGGATGGATGGTTTCTTTATCCCACACAAATATTCAAAGAAGAGGAAAGAAAGAAACTTTTCAAAAGAGATTTTCTTGAGGAGATTAATATAAAAGAACCATTTAACTACAGGAAAAGATTTATGGACAGAAATTATGATTTTATATCACAAATGTGTTTTACAGATTTAAAAACAATGCTTGTTGATGACATTCTCGTCAAGGTTGATAGAGCAAGTATGATGAACTCTATTGAGGTAAGATGTCCACTACTTGATTATAGAATCGTTGAATTTTCATTTTCCTACCTTTCAGGTAATTTAAGAATAAAAAATGGTATAAAGAAATACCTTTTAAAGCAAATTGCAAAGAAATATCTTCCTCCTGATTTCCCTTTTGAGAGAAAGCAAGGATTTGATATCCCTAAGGATCTTATTCCAAAAAATTTTATTCTTGAAAGGATCTTAAGTTTTGATGAAAATGAATTTTTAGAAAAATCCTATATTTTAAAGTTAGTAAAAGGGCAAAAAAAAGAAAGACGCAATTTATGGACTAAAATTTTCGCTATTTATTTCTTTTTGAGATGGATGGAGACATGGAGAAAATAAAATTATTAGCAATTATTGACCATTTAGACGGAGGCGGAGCAGAGAGACAATTTTTAAATCTCGTTAATAATTTGAATAGAGAACTTTTTGATATTTATGTTTTTTTAACTGAAAGAAAAGGTAAAAGATTTAATGAATTAAGAAATGACGTCAAGATAAATGGATTGCTTGAAAGTGAAAGAAGAAACACGCTAAAGGCTATTTTAGAAATAAGAAGACAAATAACTAATATTAACCCTCATATCATACAAACTTGGCTTGAATATTCAACGTTTTTAACTGCTATTTCATCAAGTCTTTTAAATTCTCAAAGCTTATTTGTCGCATCCCATAGAGTTAATATGAGAGAACTTTACGATATTGATGTGAATTTTGGTAAATTTAAAAAATTATTAATTGTTAAAGCCTATAAAAAAACGCACTATATTACCACAAATTGTTTTGCCCTTAAAAAAGAACTGGAAGAATACGGAGTTAGGAATATAGAAGTCATATATAACGGTTTCGAAGTGGAATCTTTATTAAAAATTCAAACAAAAAAGAAAGAAATTCGTCAATCCCTAAATCTGAAAAACGAACATTTTTATTTCATATTTTGTGGAAGCCTTGTGAGAAGAAAAGGAATTCAATTACTTTTGGAAGCTTTTCAGCAATTGAATTATCCTAAGTCATATTTGCTGATATTGGGTGACGGAGAATTGAAAAGAGAGGTTATAAAAGCATCTGAGAATGATAAACGGATTTTGTATTTGGGCTATGTTAAAAATCCCATTGATTATATAAAAGCAAGTGATGTTTTAATTTTGCCATCATTTTATGAAGGAATGCCTAATGTTCTAATTGAAGCAATGGCAGTTGGAACACCTGTAGTTGGAACTAAAGTAGATGGAATACCTGAACTTCTTGATAACGGAAAATATGGAATTTTAATTGAATCTGGAAAAACTGAAGCAATACTTGATGCAATGAATTACGCAATTAATAACTATGCGATACTTAAAAATTTAGCTGAAAAGGCAAAAGAAAGAGTGAAGTATTTTAACATACAAAGAATGGTAAAAGAATACGAGAATTTGTATTTGAATCTATTGCAAATAAAAAGCATGGGTAAATAAAATTTCCTCCAATTCTTAAACTTAATGACTCTATTGCGAGTATGTAATCTGTAAGTTTAACTCTTACTTTTGATTTAAAAAGCTCAAATTTTTCTCTCATTTCGTAAAGTATTATGTTTTTAAGTTTCTCAAAAATTTTTCAGTTTCCACTTGTATTTCTCTTAAAAAGAAGATTTTTACCAATATTAACAACAATAAATTTAGAGTTTAACACCAAAAAATAGCGATATAAATCTAAAAATTTTGAAAAATAAATATTTTTACTGTCATTTCAACTGAAGCGTGGCGTCAAAAAAGACGAGATTGCTTCGGGTGCTAACGCACCCTTGTCATGACGAGGATGTAGGAGACTGTCGCAAGCCTAAAGCGTGGCGACCTCTCGCAATGTCCATATATCTAACATACGATGACATTCCCTCTGTCATCACGAGTCTTGCGAAGCAAGGCGAAGTGATCTCTCTTTTTGTGACGGGGGAGAGAAAAGGAGATTGCTTCGGGCACTGCGTGCCCTCGCAATGACGGAAAGGGAGTGCCCTCGCAATGACGGAGAGGGAATGCCTTCGCAATGACACTTGAAAATCGTTCATTTTAGATTATGGTAATTTTGAATTTCTATTTATTCTGGGTAAGCTTATTTTTGTAATATTTTTCGTGTGCTATAATATTTGTTAAAAGCCTATCTTCGGAGGAATGACATGAAGAATCTTATTCTTGTCAGAGGTAAATATGTTCTCACCATGAATGAGAAAGACGATGTCATAGAGGATGGCGCAGTTGTTATAAAGGATGACTCTATTTTTGATATCGGCAGTTTCGCTGAAATTCTTAAAAAATATAAAAACGAAAAAATTCAGATTTTCGGAGATGAGTTCTCGGCAGTGCTTCCAGGATTTATCAACACCCATACCCACGCTGCAATGGTATTATTCAGAGGGATTGCAGATGACCTTCCCCTTCATACATGGCTTTCTCAACATATATGGCCCCTTGAGGCTAAATTTTTAAGCAAAGAGTTCGTTTATGATGGAACAAGGCTTGCATGTCTTGAAATGCTTAAATCTGGAACAACAACTTTCAATGACATGTATTTTTTTACCAACTCAATCGCAGAAGCTGCAAAAAGTCTTGGAATTAGAGCAGTTGTTGGTCAGGGAGTTTTGGATTTTCCAACTCCATCTGGCAAAGGTGCAGATGACTATCTCAGAAA
>JBEPZQ010000029.1:0-12597 GCA_041640755.1 Thermodesulfovibrio sp.
TAAAGAAATGGAAACCTTCGTAATAACAAAGAAGGAAGCACCCTCGCAATGACAGGGAAAGGAAAATATTGCAATAACGATAGAATGCTCACAAAGACGAAAAAATTGGAATGATGATTTAGAATTACTAAATTTGTTTTTAAGATAATTATTTACTCAAGCCTCATCAAAGCCACATTTTCAATATGATATGTTTGGGGAAACATATCAACCGGCTGAACTTCTAAAAGTCTGTATCCCTGTTCTTTCAAATATTTAAGATCCCTTGCAAGGGTTGAGGGCTCACATGATACATAGATAATTTTTTTTATTCTCCTTTCCACTATTGCCTGCAGAACTTCTTTCATACACCCAACTCTTGGTGGGTCCAATACTATAGCATCTCCTGAAATATCAGACTCCATCAGTGTTTCTTCAGTTTTCTGACAAAGATAGGTGATGTTATCATATTCTTTTAGATTGATTTTGGCATCCTTATAAGCTGAACGACTTTCCTCAATCGCAATTACCCTTTCTGCTTTATCTGCAATAAATGCTGTAAATGTGCCAACTCCTGCGTATGCATCAATGACTGTTTTGTCCTCTGGGCTTAGGTAGTTGAGCACGGTGTTGATTAAATTCTCCGCTTGAAAGGTATTGACTTGAAAAAATGAAGGTGCGGAAATGGTAAATTCCTTTCCAAGAAGCCTTTCAGTATAAAAATTTTGCCCAGTTTTTATTTCGTTTACTTCCATCTCTGGTTGAACCAACCATGTTCCAGTATTTACGCCGTATCTAATAGTTATATTATGGGTTTTTCGTTTTGGATTTTTGCCCTGAAGCTGTGATAGAATCATATTTATTTCTTGGTGCATTATATGGCAATAATCAACATGAATAAATTTATGTGTTCCACGCATTTTAAACCCCAAAGCTCTTTGCCTGTTGATTGAAAAATCACCTCTGTTGCGATAGTTAAATGGATTTTCTGCTTTAATAGTTAAGTTAGTAAAATCCTCTGGATTTTCAAATCCACCAATTCTTTTTAATTGTTCTATCACAACTATTTCCTTGAGTTTTGTCTGATAGATATATGCCACATGTTGAAAACTACATCCACCGCACTGTCCAAATAATTTACATGGAGGAGATTCTCTAAAAAATGATGGTTGTAATATATCTATTATTTCTCCCCTGTAAAAATCTCCCTCATCCTTAATTATTCTTGCCCTGATGATTTCTCCGGGAATTGCATAAGGAACAAAAACGACTTTTCCCTCATGTTTGCCAATTCCCTCCCCAAGATGAGCTATTCCTGTAATTTCAATCTCAATTTCAATCATAACTCACCCTCAAAACAAGGAATGCAAAGTATTCTGCCTTTGAGGAGTCTTGCTTTTATCTCTGCAACTTTTTCTCCGCAAGAGTCACATTTTACGCTTTTGAAAATTCGTGCTTCCTTTGGAGGTTTAATGTTTGGATATGTAATTTTTAAAATCTCATTTTCCGGGGCTTCAAGAATTTTTTTCATTTTTTCAGCCTTTCTTTTTTTTATAAAATCAATCACCTCAGCTGAATTATCGCCTTCCATAAATCTCTGCCAGAGAGACCTTTCCTCATCTGTTTCTTTAAATTCAAAATCAATTGATATTCTAACAGCCTTTTCTGTCTTTCTGTTGTAAAATGTATAAACCTGTTTGCCATAGTCTTTGAATATAAGGTTTCCTTTTCCAAATGTACATCCAGTGATTACCTGTATGGCATCAACTGCACATGAATCACTTTCAACAATACAGACGAGGTCCTCATCTTCTGAGCGATTTATATTAAGTTCTCTGACTGCTGCTCTTGCTACCCTATATCCGAGTGCAAGACCCGGGCATGCGTGTCCGTGAAATTTAACAACATCATCAAAGTGTTCAAATTTCATCCTTCATACCTCCTTCAAAATTGGTAACAAAAACCTTATAACCCTCTTGAGCCATTGATTTTGCCATTCTGTAAGCATCATCATAGCTATTGAATTTGCCAACCCTTACCCTGTAGAATGTTTCTCCCTTTACAAAAGACTTTGTTATATAGACATCCCTGTAACTAAGACTTAAAGCTTGTTTTAAAAGTATAGCATTATCAATTTCCTTAAAAGCACCTACTTGTATTGTAAGAGTTCCTGCAATTGGTCTATAGCTTACATATCTAACATACCTGTAATCTCTTCCTATTGGCTCCATTAAAACCTCTCCAGTGCTTTTTAAATCAATCTTCATTGCAGAAGCATATGAAAGGTCTAAGTCTCTTCCTGCAACAAATGGACCTCTGTCATTGACTGTGCAGATTACTTCTTTGCCATTTTTGATATTTACCACCCTGAGCTTTGTTCCAAATGGAAATTCCCTGTGGGCACAAGTGTAATCATACATGTTAAAAATTTCTCCTGATGCAGTGGGTCTTCCGTGAAATCCCGGTCCATACCATGATGCAACTACTTTTCTTGCTCCAGAGGGAACTTCTTCAATTGTAACAGGCTGTTGTTTTGGTGCACAGGAAAAAATAAACAGGGCAATTAATAATGTCAGATGCCTAACAAAGCATTTCATCATCTTTCCTTAATCCATAATCTAAAATTTTACAAGATATATCTGCTAAGGTCTTCACTCTTGATAATTTCGTTAAGCTTTTCCTTTACAAACTTGGCATCAATTACTATTTTCTTTCCACTAAGCTCATTTGCATTGAATGATATGTCTTCAAGGAGTTTCTCCATTACTGTATGAAGCCTTCTTGCACCAATGTTTTCTGTCTTTTCATTAACAAGCTGGGCGATTTCTGCAATTTCTGCAATTCCATCCTCGGTGAAATGAAGTTCAACATTCTCAGTTTTTAAAAGAGCAATATACTGTTTTATCAGTGCATTGTCAGGCTCAGTGAGTATTCTTATAAATTCCTCCTTGCCAAGACTGCTAAGTTCTACTCTGATTGGGAATCTTCCCTGAAGTTCTGGGATTAAATCTGAAGGCTTTGATACATGGAATGCACCTGCAGCTATGAAAAGTATGTGGTCAGTCCTTACAGGACCGTATTTTGTTGAAACCGTAGAACCTTCTACTATTGGAAGCAAATCCCTCTGAACACCTTCTCGGGAGACATCAGGTCCATAAGAGCTTCCACGAGATGCGATTTTATCAATTTCATCAACAAAAACTATTCCAGTCTGTTCAACCCTTTCAATGGCTTCTTTTGTAACCTTTTCCATATCTATCAATTTATTTGCCTCTTCCTGAGTAAAAAGCTGACGAGCTTCAGAAATCTTGACCTTTTTTCTTTTGACTTTTTCGGGAAGAAAACTGCCGAGCATTTCTTTAAGATTTATCTCTATTTCCTCCATAGCAACATTTGATATCACTCCAAAGGGAATTACCTTCTCCTTTATATCAATCTCAACATATCTGTCATCAAGTAGTCCTTCTCTTAGCTGTTTTCTCAACTTTTCACGGGTTTCTTGATATCTTGACCTTTCCTGTGCCTCATCCATGTCTGCTCTGTATCTTGGCTGTGGCAAAAGTATATCAAGCAGTCTCTCTTCAGCCATCTGCTTTGCTTTTTCCTGAACCCTTTCCATATGCTCCTGTTTTACCATGTTCATTGCAACCTCAGTGAGATCTCTTATT
Organism: Thermodesulfovibrio sp.; assembly: GCA_041640755.1. Lineage (GTDB taxonomy): Bacteria > Nitrospirota > Thermodesulfovibrionia > Thermodesulfovibrionales > Thermodesulfovibrionaceae > Thermodesulfovibrio. Next base: position 3,648 of record JBEPZQ010000029.1, read on the forward strand.
ATTGACTCCACATCTCTGCCCACATAACCAACCTCTGTAAATTTGGATGCCTCAACTTTGATAAACGGAGCATTTACAAGTCTTGCAAGTCTTCTTGCAATCTCTGTCTTTCCAACACCTGTTGGTCCAATCATTAGAATATTCTTTGGCAACACCTCATCCCTTAATTCCTTTGGAAGCAGTTGTCTGCGATATCTGTTTCTTAACGCAATGGCTACAGCTTTTTTTGCCTGTTCCTGTCCGATGATAAATTTATTAAGCTCTTCAACTATTCTTTTCGGTGTAAGATGTTCCATTATTCCAATTCCTCCATTACAATCGTGTTATTTGTGTATATGCAAATTTTTGAAGCTATTTCCATAGCCTTTGTTACAATTTCCTTTGCAGAAAGTTCTGTATTGTCATATAAAGCTTTGGCTGCTGCATAGGCATAAGGACCACCAGAGCCAATTGCTGCAATGTTGTCCTCTGGTTCAATGACATCCCCATTTCCTGAAAGAATCAAAATATGCTCCCTGTCTGCAACAACAAGCAATGCTTCAAGTCGTCTTAGAACCTTATCGGTTCGCCAGTCCTTTGACAATTCAACCGCTGCACGAAGTAGATTTCCCTTGTATGTCTCAAGTTTTCCTTCAAATCTCTCAAAAAGTGTGAAAGCATCAGCAGTAGAGCCGGCAAATCCTGTAAGTACTTTGCCATTATAAATCTTTCTTATTTTTTTAGCATTATGCTTAAGCACAGTATTGCCCATCGTAACCTGTCCATCTGAGGCAATAACAACAGAGTTGCCTTTTTTTACACATAAAACTGTAGTTCCACAAATTTTCATTCTTCCTCCCTTGAAAGTGGATGAGATTTATCGTAAATCTCCATCAAATGCTTTAAATCAATGTGCGTATAAATCTGAGTTGTTGAAAGCGACGAGTGTCCAAGCAATTCCTGAATCACCCTTAAATCTGCTCCTTCCATCAAAAGATGACTGGCGAATGTGTGCCTTAATGTATGGGGTCCGATTCTTTCAGAAATTCCAATTGCTTTTGCATATTTTTCTACAATTCTTCTTACCTGCCTGTCAGAAATTCTACCACCTCTATTATTAATGAAAAGCGGAGTTTCATCGGATTTGAGACGCTTTTTTATTCTTAAAACCTGCCTCATGGCAAGATATTTTTTTACAGCTTCTTTAGCCTTTTGCCCAATTGGAACAATTCTTTCTTTATTTCCCTTTCCACGAACTTTTATAAGTCCTTCTCGTAAATCAATATCATCAAGATTCAAGCTACAAAGCTCGCTAACTCTTATTCCGCATCCATAGAGAAACTCCAGAATAGCCTTGTCCCTTTGAGATATAAAATCATTATCTGATACAGAATCTATCATCTTAAAAGTATCATCAACGGTAAGAAATTTTGGTAAGGGCTTAATATTTTTAACAGAAGATACAACTCGGGCTGGATTGATTTCAATAATTCCCTCTGAGTACAGATAGGAAAAGAAAGACCTTATTGAAGACAGCTTTCTTGAAACTGTGCTTTTTGCCTTACCTTTAAGAATCTGCTCAGAGACAAATCCTCTTATAGTGATTGGTTCAACCTTTTCAGGCTCAGTGTTTGCAAACTGAAAAAATTCCACAAGGTCCTTTTTATATGCCCTAAGAGTGTGAGGCGAATCACCCCTCTGCAGTCTAATGTGATTCAAAAAATTGTTTATGTATTCAGTTGTTTTATCCATGTTTAAAAGATATTGTAAAATCCTATGCTAAATTAAATCAACCGTGCAAAGCTTGACAGAAACACATTGATTAGTTTATAAAATTTTGTTTTGGTATTTTTTTATCAATCGCAACAAGGAGAGTAAGGATGGGTAAAATAAAAATTGCTATTGTTGGAGTTGGAAATTGTGCAAGTTCACTCATTCAAGGAATTGAGTATTACAAAAAATACAATTCGCAGGAAAAAATTCCCGGGCTCATGCATTTTAATCTCGGTGGATATCTTCCCGGAGACATAGAGGTCGTTGCAGCCTTTGATATAGATAAAAGAAAAGTTGACAAACCCCTTAAAAAAGCTATTTTTGCAAAGCCAAATTGCACAAAGATATTTTATAAAGATTTGCCTGACTATCCAGTGAAGGTTTCAATGGGACCTATTCTTGACGGTGTTGCTGAGCACATGAAGGACTATCCGGATGAAAAAAGATTTATTCCGGCTGCAAAGAAACCTGTTGATGTTGTTAAGGTGCTTAAGGAATCTGGAGCTGAAATAATGATTAGCTATCTTCCTGTTGGCTCAGAAGAGGCAACAAAGTATTATGCTCAGGCAGCACTGGATGCAGGCGTTGCTTTTATAAACTGCATACCTGTATTCATAGCATCCAATGATGAGTGGATTAAAAAGTTTGAAGAAAAGAAAATTCCAATAATTGGAGATGATATAAAAAGTCAGATTGGAGCAACAATTGTCCATAGAGTCTTGAGCAAGCTCTGTATGGACAGAGGAGTAAGAATAACAAACACCTATCAGCTTAATGTCGGTGGAAACACTGATTTTCTGAATATGCTTAATCGTTCAAGACTTAAATCTAAAAAAATATCAAAAACAGAAGCTGTAACAAGCCAGATTTCTCATGAAATAACTGCTGATCATGTTCACATAGGACCTTCTGACTATATTCCATGGTTAAATGACAATAAGATATGCTTTTTGAGAATAGAAGGTGAAATTTTTGGAAATGTGCCTATAAATCTTGAGCTTAGATTGAGCGTTGAGGACTCACCAAACAGTGCTGGAGTAGTTATAGATGCCATAAGATGTTGTAAGTTGGCATTAGACAGAAAGGTCGGAGGCTTACTCATATCACCTTCAGCCTATTTTATGAAGCATCCGAGAACACAGTATCCAGATGAAGTAGCAAAAAATATGGTGGAGGAGTTCATAGCAGGTAAGAGGGAAAGATAGCTTGCTAAGTGAGAAATTCAGCCATTTTTTAGACAAACCCCTTACCCCTTTAGCAAAAGCATTTCCTATAAATCCGAATATTGTAACATTTTTCGGAATGATTATAACTTCGTCTTCCGGCTTTATAATTCCCTTCAATCTTTTTTGGGGTGGTATATTAATACTTTTAGGCGGAGTATTTGACCTTCTTGACGGTATACTTGCGAGGGTTAATGGAAGGGCTACTAAATTTGGTGCACTCTTTGATTCTACCCTTGACAGGATTGCTGATGGATTTAATTTTTTAGGAATAATCTGGTATTTTGCACGAATCAATGATGAACAGGGATTGATTTTTAGCGTTGTTGGAATGATTGCATCTTTTTTGATTTCCTATGTCAGGGCAAGGGCTGAAGGTTTAGGAGTATCATGCAATATTGGCTTGATAGAAAGACCTGAAAGGCTTATTCTGATTGCCATTGGTTGTTTGACATCCTTTATTTGCACAGCAGTAGTAGTTCTTACAATACTCAGCTGGATTACTGTAATTCAAAGAATTATGCATGCAAAAAAAAGCTTGAAAAATTTGTCATAGCAGAGCTTAAAATGTTATCCTTCTAAAAGGAGGTTTTTATGAGCGAAACTTGGATTATTATCCTAAGCATTGGATATTTTCTTGCCACACTAAGCCTTATTGCAGCACTTATCTTTCTAATAGTCGTTGCAGTTGAATTAAGAAGAGGAATTAATGCTTTTAAGGAGTTTCTTAACACTACACAGGAAAAATTAGGTCCAACAATTTATGAAACAGAAAAAGTAATCAAAGGTGTACAAAGTTCTGTTGAGGACATCAATGAGGTAACTGTAAAAGTTCGCGAGCTTTCATCAATGATTGAGAAGTTAAGCATAATAGTAGCTGAACTAATACGCTCAGTGGAAACAGTAAAAAACTCAATTTCAATTAAAAGTAATGCGCTAAAAACAGCTGCTTCTGTTGCTGTATCAGTTTTTTTGGAAAATCTAAAGAAAGGAGGTAAATAAACATGGAAGAAGACAGAGGCTTTAGTGCAAAATCTGTATTTGTATCATTTCTATTAGGTGGAATTGTTGGAGCTGGACTGGCACTGCTTTTAGCTCCACAGGCTGGAAAAGAAACAAGAGCTAAGATAAGAGAAACCGCTGAAGAGGTGAAGGAAAAGGCAGAAACCTACATCAAAGAAGCCAAAGAAAAGATTTCATCTACGCTTGATAAAGCAAAAGAGACTCTTGATGAGAAAAAAACAGCCTTAACAAAGGCATTAGAAGCTGGCAAGGAGGCATACGAAAAAGAGGTCTCTAAGGAAAAGGAGCAAGAGGGCTAATGCATGAGGCATCCATTGCCATTCAATTGCTTAACATAGCAGTAGCAGAGTGTCAAAAAAATGGATATAACAAAATAGACTCAATTAAAGTTATAGTGGGCAGGGCAACAGGTGTTATGACTGATGCCCTGCTCTTTGCTTTTAATGTACTGAAAGATGGCACACCTGCCTCAGAGGCAACCCTCATAATTGAAGAAGTTCCTGTAAGAGGAATTTGTAAAGACTGCAAAAATGAGTTTCAAAGCAATGAAAATTATCTTATTTTTGAATGTCCAAATTGTGGAAATCTATCCATAGATTTAATTTCAGGCAAAGAACTTAATATCATAGAAATGGAGGTAAGTAATGAAAATTAAAGTAACCACAAGAATTCTTGATGCAAACGACAGAATTGCGGAAGAAAACAAAAAAATGTTCAAAGAGGCAGGGGTTTACGTTATAAACCTTATGAGCTCGCCGGGGGCAGGTAAAACTTCGCTGCTTGAGAGAACAATCAATGCAATCAAAGATAAAGTTAAAGTAGGCGTAATTGAAGGAGACATTACAGGAACAAACGATGCTGAAAGAATTGACAGGCTTGGAGTTCCTGTGGTTCAGATAAATACCGAAGGTGCATGTCATCTTGATGCAAACATGATAGCTGACGCAGCAAAGGATTTGCCTTTAAAGGATTTGGACCTTTTGTTTATTGAGAATGTCGGCAATCTTGTATGCCCAGCTGAATTCAAAGTAGGAGAGGATATCAAAGTAATGATTTTAAGCCTTACAGAAGGCGATGATAAACCTCTCAAATATCCGCTTATGTTTCAAGAATCCTCAGTTTTGCTTATAAACAAAATTGACCTCAAAGATTTACTTGATGTGGATATTGAAAAAATCAAAAAAGACGCCAAATTTCTCAATCCCAACATAAAAATATTTGAAGTATCATGCAAAACTGGTCAGGGCATTGAAGAGTGGACGAATTGGCTTCTGACATCTATTTCATGAGAGAGGCTTTAGAGGAAGCACAAAAGGCTTATAAAAAAGGTGAAATTCCAGTTGGTGCTGTAGTGGTAGTTGATGGAAAAATAGTTGCAAAAGCTCATAATCAAAAAGAGACTATTCCAGACCCAACAGCCCATGCTGAAATTTTAGCTATAAGGCAGGCTTCAGAGAAGTTAGGTAGATGGAGACTTACTGATGCTGTGCTATACATAACAAAAGAGCCATGTATAATGTGTTCAGGTGCTATCATTCATGCAAGAATAAAAAGAGTAGTTTATGGATGTGATGACCAGAAAGCAGGAGGAGCTGTCAGTCTTTATAATATTCTTCAGGATAAAAGATTAAACCATCAGGTTGAATTGGTTCGCGGCATTCTTGAAGATGAATGCCGCGAAATCTTAAAAAGATTTTTTCAGCAGTTAAGAGAAAATCAATAAATTGGAAATCTTTTACAAAGGGCTTGGACTTTTTTCTTCATTTCCTTTATAACTGATTCATTACCAACATTTTTGATAACCTTTTCTATGATTTCAGCTATTTCTTCCATCTCTTCCTCTCCCATGCCTCTTGTTGTAACGCATGGAGTTCCTATTCTTATTCCTGATGTGACTGTAGGTGGTTTAGTATCAAAGGGGATTGTATTTTTATTTACTGTAATTCCTGCTTTATCCAGTGCTTCTTCTGCTTCTTTGCCTGTTATGTTCATATTAGTAAGGTCAACGAGCATTAGATGATTGTCTGTTCCATCGGATACGAGTTTAAATCCTCTTTTTTTCAGTGCTTCAGCGAGTGTTTTTGCATTTTTTACAACTTTCTTTTGATACTCTTTGAATTCATCAGATAAAGCTTCCTTGAATGCAACTGCCTTTGATGCAATGACATGAACAAGAGGTCCACCCTGAATACCGGGAAAAACTGCCTTATCTATAGCTTTTGCATAATCAGCCTTACACATAATTACTCCACCTCTTGGTCCGCGAAGAGTTTTATGAGTTGTAGTAGTAACAAAATCTGCATATGGTATAGGATTTGGATGAAGACCTGTTGCAACAAGTCCTGCAATGTGAGCAATATCAGCCATCAGATAAGCTCCTACTTCCTTTGCTATTTCTGCAAAAGCTTTAAAATCAATTGTTCTTGGATAGGCACTTGCTCCAGTAATAATAATTTTTGGTTTGTGCTCGTTTGCAAGCCTTCTTACTTCTTCCATATCAATATAGCCTGTCTCTTTATTAACTCCGTAGAATACAGTTTTATAAAGTTTTCCAGTAAAATTTACAGGAGAACCATGCGATAAGTGCCCTCCATGAGGTAAACTCATTCCCAGTATAGTATCTCCGGGCTGCAAAAAAGCAAAATAAACTGCCATATTAGCTTGACTTCCTGAATGCGGCTGAACATTAACATGCTCTGCACCAAAGAGCTGTTTAGCTCTTTCCTGTGCGAGTCTCTCAACCTCATCAGCATATTCGCAACCACCGTAGTATCTTCTGCCCGGATATCCTTCTGCATATTTATTCGTAAACAAAGAACCCTGAGCTTCCATAACTGCCCTGCTTGCATAATTCTCAGAGGCAATCATAAGAATTTTGTTAGTTTCCCTTTGTTTCTCTTTTTTGATTAAAGAATAAATTTCAAAGTCAACCTCTTTTAAAGATTTTTGTCTCATTTATCCATTCCCATCCTTTCTATAAAATTTATCTTTTCAACTCGCTTTGAATGCCTTCCTGCTTCAAAGGGCGTTGTCATCCATATTTTCACTATTTCTTTTGCTAACCCTATTCCTATAACCCTTGCACCCATGCATAAAATATTTGCATCATTGTGAAGTCTTGACATTTTAGCTGTAAAAAGGTCATTACAAAGAGCAGCTCTAACATTTTTAACCTTGTTTGCTACTATAGACATTCCAATTCCTGTACCGCAAATTAATATTCCTCTGTCATATATACCCTCTGAAACACCCTGAGCAACAGAATGAGCATAATCAGGATAATCAACTGAGCATGAGGAACTCTCTGTTCCCATGTCAAAGACTACATATCCCATATCAGTCAACAAATTCTTGACAAATTCCTTTAACTCAACTCCAGCATGGTCAGATGCAATTGCAATTTTCATAAGTGTTATTATAAACAATTACGCAGACTTGCGTAAATATAATATTTTCAAAATCCTTGCGATAAAGGGATTAACTTAGATAAGTGTATGTGCAAGTGTAAGTGCAGGTGCAAGTGCAGGTGCATGTTTCGTGGAGACCGAAAAATATATAAAAATTGTCACTGCAAGCCCCCCTGTTGCGAGCAAAAGCGTGGTAATTCTTCAACGAGCTAAGAGAGATCACTTCGGCGCCTAACAGTGCCTCATGATGACGAAAAAAGTGTCATTGCAAGGGTGCCTTTCCTTCTTGTGGTTGTGTCATAGCCCCTTTTTTGTCAGATTTTTCTCCTCAAGGCTTTTTAAAACACATTGAAAATTCTACAAAATTTTTGCAAAATGCAGACTGATTTAAGAGAATTGGAAGATAGCGACACAACCACTTCTTCGTCATTGCGATGGTGTCACCTTTTTCGTCATTGCGAGGGACGAAGTCCCGAAGCAATCTCAAAAAAGATTACTTCATTATACTTGCAATGACATATTAAAAAAGTGGTTCATAAAAAATCGTTCAATTTAGAGATTAAATTAATATTCAAAAACATTATTCAGATGATTTTTTCAGTTTTACAATCTCTTAGACTGTATTATTTAACTTACTGTAGGATTTTTGATTATTAAAATTTGCAATAGAGCTAAACTTATATCTTTTTGATGAAAAACAAGAAATTTTTCCAGTTCAATTGGTATAATTAGGTGTGCTATTTTGGCACTATAAAAAATTAAGGAGGCTAAGGATGAAGAGGCTTGCATTTTTGTTTTTAGTATTGGCAATTTTTTTATTTCAAGGATGTAGTAAAAGCAGTGATCAAAAAGATGTCTCTACAACTACCAAGAGCAGCGGAGTAAAAACTGAATCTGATCCGAATATTAATGAGGGAAAATGGGAAATAACTGTTACAACTGCCATGTCAGGCATGCCAATGAAAATTCCACCTCAGACATATACTACCTGTATGAATAAGAAAGACTATATTCCAAAGCAAGACTCAAGTTATGATCAAGAAAAATGTAAAATAATTAATCGAGAAATAAGTGGTGATACTGTATCATGGACTTTAGAGTGTAAAGGGCAGGAGGGTACAATCATCACTAAAGGCAGATTAACTTATAAAGGTGATTCTTTTGAAGGCGAGGTTTCTACAAAGATTCCAAATCAGGGCGAAATGCTCCAGAAGATGAGCGGAAAACGCATAGGTCCATGCTAATTGGTTCCCCTGATGTTTTGATTGATTTGTATTTGGATTATACCTAATCCGAATCACGCAAGCTTGGGATGATCGATTTTTCAATCATTGCGACTCCAAGCAGAGCGAGGAGACAGCAATCTCTTTTTTTCACAGATGGGGAAGAGGGATTGCCGCGCCTTACTTTAGATCAGGCTCGCAATGATCCTTCTTTCTGTCATTGTATGTTAGATATATGGACATTGCGAGAGATTTTATTCCTGAGGTTATACTTTATTTTTATGAGATTGCTTCGCCTGCCTGTCGGCAGGCTCGCAATGAC
>JBEPZQ010000030.1:0-12469 GCA_041640755.1 Thermodesulfovibrio sp.
AGGGAATTGTAAATCAAGACCAAAAAATAGCTGGAATGATTGATGAGCAAAAAAAGGGATTGATAATATTATTTAATAAATGGGATTTAATACCTTTGGATGAAAGGGACAAAAGAGCTAAATCGCTATCTGAAGAGATAAAAAGAAAGCTTTGGTTTGTTGATTATGCTCCATACCTTACAGTATCTGCATTAGAGAAAACAAGACTTACAAAAATATTCCCCCTTATTGAGCAAATTCTTGAAGAATACCACAAAAGAGTTTCTACCTCAGCGTTAAATAAGCTTTTTTCACAAAAATTGAAAGATGTTGTTTTGTTTTCTGGTGGAAAGGAATTAAGATTCTATTACATAACCCAACCAAAAGTAGCACCTCCGACTTTTGTCTTATTTGCTAATGAAGAACAAGGAGTAAAACAGCATCACATAAAATTTATTGAAAAAATTCTAAGAGAATCCTTTGATTTCAAATTCACCCCAATTGAAATAAAAATCAAAAAAAGATAGTTTAGATAGACATTTTTCAATGAAATTAAATCTTAAAGAGAGTCTAATTTCACGTGGGAGAGTCAATAGTTGATATAAGAATCCTTTGACAACATAAGAAAATTTAATTTATAAATGGTTATAATAAATTTTGGACTTCTATTGCTATTGTCTGGAAAAATCAAAAATAGTGACAGACACGCTTCACTGCGAGCCCCCCTGTTGCGAGCGATAGCGTGGCAATCTGGGGCGAAGCAGTCTCTAATAAGGCTTTATTGAAAAACAAAGTAGAGATTGCTTCGCATCCTTCGGATGCTCGCAATGACAGCAAAAAATACTTAAATTTCAAATATTTATACCAATTATTGGATTTCTATCGCCATTTTTTGGAGAAATCCAAAGATTGACACAATTCCAATAAACGAATTAATATTGATTTAGGAGTAAAATTTCAACAAGGAGTTTATCTATGTTTGAAAAGTTTACAGAAAAGGGTCGTAAAATAATTCTCTTTGCAAGAGAAGAAGCAGAAAAAAGAAATAGCGAATTTCTTGATACAGAGCATATACTTTTAGCAATTCTAAGGGAAGAAGAATCTATACCTGTAGCAATTCTTAGAAAAATTGGAATAGCTCCAGAAAATATTAGATACGAATTGGAAAAGAGAATAACCAGTGAAGGAAATCTTTTAACATACGGTGAGATTCCTTTCTCTCCCAAAGCAAAGAAAGTGCTTGAGTTCGCAGTTGAGGAAGCAAGACTGCTTGGACACCCTTATATTGGTAGCGAACATATTTTCTTGGGACTTATCAAAGAAGAAGACGGAATAGCAGGAAAAGTATTACGGGGATTTGGAATTAATCTTTTATCTGTCAGACAGCTTACAATCAATTTTTCAATAAGACCTCATTTTTATTCCTCCCCACAGAAAGAAAGAAGAAAAACAAATACTCCTGCATTGGATGAATTTGGCAGAGATTTAACAATGCTTGCCATTGAGGGAAAGCTTGATCCTGTGATAGGAAGAGAGGATGAAATAGAAAGAATTATACAGATTTTGGGCAGAAGAATAAAAAATAATCCTGTAATAATCGGTGAACCGGGAGTTGGTAAAACAGCTATTGTTGAGGGACTTGCCCAGAAAATTGTAGAGGGAGATGTTCCTGATGTACTGCTTGGTAAAAGAATAATTGCCCTTGACTTAGGAGCTATTATTGCAGGAACAAAATACAGAGGACAGTTTGAAGAACGATTTAAAGCAGTTATCAAAGAAGCTTCCCAGTCTGACAATGTTATTCTTTTCATTGATGAGCTTCATACAATTATCGGAGCTGGTGCTGCAGAAGGTTCGGTTGACGCATCAAATATGCTTAAACCAGCCCTTTCAAGGGGAGAGCTTCAGTGTATAGGAGCAACTACTCCTCAGGAATACAGAAAATACATTGAAAAGGACGGTGCCTTAGAGAGAAGATTTCAACCAGTATTTATCCAGCCAACATCAGTGGAGACAACTATTGAAATTCTTAAAGGAATAAGGGAAAAATACGAAAGCCATCATAAAGTAAAAATCACAGATGAAGCAGTTGAAGCTGCTGTTAAGCTTTCAGACAGATATATCACTGACAGATTTTTGCCTGACAAAGCAATAGATGTTATAGATGAAACTGCATCAAGAATAAAACTTAGAAGGTCTTTAATGCCCAGAGAGCTCAAGGATTTAGAATTTGAAATTTCACGGGTTTCAAAGGAGAAATCCCTATACATAAAACTACATGACTTGCCTTCTGCTCAGAAAGCAAAATACGAAGAGGACAAACTCAGAAGAGTTTATGAGTCAAGTTACAAAAAATGGAAAGAATCTCAGTATAAAGAAGTTCCTCTTGTTACAGCAGAGGATATTTCCTATACTGTGTCAAAAATGACAGGAATACCGCTTTATAAAATTGAAAAGACTGAGACTGAAAAACTGCTTCATATGGAAGAGGAGCTTCATAAAAGAATTGTTGGGCAAGATGAGGCAATAAAAAGTGTATGCAAAGCCATAAGGCGCTCCCGAGCTGGATTAAAATCAAAAAACAGACCCATTGGCTCATTCTTCTTTTTAGGTCCCACTGGAGTTGGTAAAACAGAGCTTGCAAAGGCTTTGGCAGAATTTATGTTTAATGATGAAAATGCCCTAATAAAATTTGATATGTCTGAGTACATGGAAAAATTTAATGTATCAAGATTAATAGGTGCACCTCCAGGCTATGTAGGCTATGAAGAAGGTGGTCAGCTAACAGAGAGAATTAGAAAAAGACCCTATTCAGTTGTTCTCTTTGATGAGATTGAAAAGGCGCATCCTGATGTATTTAATCTACTCTTGCAGATACTTGATGAAGGAGTGCTTACAGATAGTTTTGGAAGAAAAGTTGATTTTAGAAATACAATAATCATAATGACATCCAATCTCGGAGCAAGGCTTATTGAGAAATCAACACCTCTTGGTTTTCATAAAAATCAGCAGAGTGATATATATATGAAAATTAAAGACAATGTATTTGCTGAACTAAAAAAGACATTTAATCCCGAATTCTTAAATAGAGTTGATGATATAGTTGTATTCCATCCTCTTGAAGAGAGTCATCTGTTGTCAATTCTTGACCTTCTCATTGCTGAAACAAACAAGAAAATTGAGGAATTCGGTCTTATAATAAATGTCTCTGATGAAGTTAAACGCTGGATATTGCACAAATACTATCAGCCTGCATATGGTGCAAGACCTATGAGAAGAGCTATTTCAAAAGAAATAGAAGACCCTCTTTCTGAAGAAATACTCAAAGGCAGATTTAAAGGAGCCAACATAGTGAAGGTTGAATTAAAGGATGAAAAAATTGAATTTGAAGAAGTTTATGAAGAAATCACAACATCAGTGAATTGAGGTGCATAAATGAAAAAAAACGTTTTTTTAATCATATTCATTTTGCTTGCATTAATCATCACAGGAAGCATATTTTTTAAAAAAGGAAAAACTCCCGGTCTTCAAGCAAATACAAAAATAGGGCAACCAGCTCCTGATTTTGAATTAAAAGATATTAACGGACAAAAATGGAGTCTAAAAAAACAGAAAGGCAAAATTGTAATTCTTAATTTCTGGTCATCTTGGTGTAAAGATTGTCAAGAGGAAAAAAAATCCATACAGAGTTATCTTAGCAAAAATGGCTCTGATAAAGAATTAGTATTCATCACCATTGCCTATAAAGACAATCCTACAACAATTGCCGAACTTGTAAAAAAGAAAGGTTATTCTTTTCCTGTTCTCATTGATGACGGCGTTGTTTCAAAAACTTATGGAATCACTGGAGTTCCTGAGACTTTTTTAATTGATAAAAATGGGATTTTAAGACACAAAATAATAGGACCTGTTGAATGGGATAATCCTCATATTGTTCCCCATTTAAAGCAGGTTCTTTCCTGATGGGAAAACCGGGACTTCCAAAGAATGTTTTGCTTTTTGTTGCAACGCTTTATAAGGACAAAGAAAACTACTACCTTGCACTAAAATCTTTGGTAGAGCTTTTTGGAGAAATACTTTTTGAATCATCTCCCAAAAAATGGGAATATTCCAATTATTACACACCGGAACTTGGCAGTCCTATTTTCAGGCGATTTATCTTTTTCAAAAAGCTTATATCTGAAGGTGATATTGCATCTATTAAACTTAAAACAAACCGCATTGAAGAGGAACTCTCTGTAAATAGCAAAAGGAAAATAAATCTTGACCCCGGATATATCTCCAACGGAAAGCTTGTTTTGGCAACTACAAAGGATTACAGCCACAGAATTTATCTTAAAGACGGAATTTACGGAGAAGTTACTCTGATTTATAAGAACAAAACCTTCTGCCCTGCCATTAATACTTACAAAGACTATGCTGATCAAGAATATATAAAACTTTTCAACTTCGCAAGAAAACTCTACAAGGAAATGCTTTTAACTTCGTAAATACCAATTTTTTATGAATTGGGTGATTTTTTACAAGCTTTGTTAGTCCTCCAACTGCGAACACAGTGAAACAAACTTTTTTCATATTGCATTGGTCACTTCGTCCCTTGCAATGAATTTTTTTCTGTCATAGCGAAACCTTCGCACTTCTCGTCATTATGTGTCTCACCGAAGGCAAGGCATGGCAATCTATTTGTCTTACGAAAGGTAGAAAGGCGAGATTGCCTCATCGCCTACGCTCCTCACAATGACGATCAAGGATGATAGTCCGTTGCGAGCCGAAGGTATGCCAATCCACTTCTCTGTCATTGCGAGCCTGCTGTTAGGCAGGCGTGGTAATCTCATAAAAAGGCTGGATTGCTTTAGGACTAAAGTATCTCGCAATCTCCATATATCTAACATACGATGACTATCATCTGCGTGATTGCGAGCAGTCCGAAGAACTTTAAAGCAATCTAAAGGTGAGATTATTTCTTCATCGTTTTATTCAGATTCTCAATAACGAAAGACGCTTGAAATGACTAAGAAACGCTCGCAGTATACTTGTGGACCGGAAAATTTAGGTATTAAATATGTTGGTTATATTAGGAAATTTAAAAATAGGTAAAGTATTAAACCACAATGGCGTATTTGAACATGTGAATATGTATCTAAAAAACTCTTCTTTAAAGTTATCACTGAAATATCCCAATTTAAGATTTTTTTGAATCTCGTTAATATCCCAAAACAATAGCTCTTCTATCTCAGAGGTGTTAAATTCAAAAGGTCCTTCATGTATCGTCCAGTATGTATAAACCAATTCACTTTCATACTCATTGGAATGAATATATGTGTAAAGGAAATTCAACTCATGGGCAACTACGCCAAGTTCTTCAAACATCTCTCTTTTAGCGGCTGATAAAATATCTTCACCGGGCATTACATGACCACCTACTGATGTATCCCATTTACCGGGAGCGACATCTTTGTGTAATGCTCTTTTTTGTAGAAGAATTTCTCCTTTTTTGTTAAAAACAAGGACATGAACTACTTTATGAAGCAGTGAGGGATTGCCGTGAATGATACTTCTTGGTGCTATTGAGATGACTTTTCCTTCTCTGTCAACAATTTCCAGAAATTCTTCCATTTTTGCCCCGTATTATCTAGATAAAATGCCGGTGGTGGGATTTGAACCCACACGGGATTGCTCCCAGCGGATTTTGAGTCCGCCGCGTCTGCCGTTCCACCACACCGGCTAAAGAAAAAGTTATCACAAAATGTAATAAAAAATCAATTTATTATTTGATCTATGGTTACTATATCCTAAAATATGAGACTTTCAAGAGTCATTCCGAATGGTCGCCATCTCCTTTTTCCCGTCATCCCGAATCTTGCATAGCAAGCCTCGTGATTGCGAGGGACGAAGTCCCGAAGCAATCTCTAAACATTCGTAAAACGTAAGACGTGAGAAGTAAAAGGTAAAAGTCGGGATTGTTTCGCATCCTTTGGATGTTCGCAATGACAGCAAAAAATACTTAATTTTCAAATGGTTATACCAATTATTGGATTTCTATCTCTATTTTTCAACTATCATAAGGGCTTGACAAAAGTGTGTAATTTAATGTTTTAATATCTTAACCCACGAAGGGTTAGATTGGTCATGAAGGCCGTGGAAAGGCAGTAGCCTTTAGCACGGCTTTTTTTATTTATACATAATTTGGGTGATTATCAATTGTCATCTTATGTTAAATATATGGAGATTACGAGAGAGTTTAGTCCTGAAGCAATCATGTTTTTTATGAGATTGCCACGCCTGCCTTTCGGCAGGCTCGCAATGACGAAGGAAGAAGGTCATTGCGAGGCAGACCGAAGGGATGCCGAAGCAATCTTCTGTTCTTTCGGAGGAGAAAAGGCTTGATTGCTTCGCTTTGCTCAAAATGACAGAGTGGGTGAAGCCCCTGCGATGAAGGTAGGGTTGATATCATTGCAATGAAGAAAAGGTGGATTGCCACGCCGCTCCTTTGGTGAGGCTCGTAATGAAAGATTAACAGGAGTTTTATAAAAAATCGCTCAATATAGGTTATATTTTATTGACAATGAAAAGATTACATAATTACGGGTTTATAATATCTGTCCTATTACATATGCTTGTTTTTGCGATTCCTATATCAATAGGAATCTCAGAAATTTATAAAGAAATTGAACTTTTTGTAATAGATGAAACCGATAATGTGGAAAAAAAACAGGAAATTAAGAAAAAATCAAAAATAGAACAAATTGTCAGAAGACAACCTCCACAAGAGGTTAGAGAAGAAAACCCAATAAAGCCATTGGAAAGAATTGAAAACATGTCACCTGCTTCATTGCCAGCTGAGGAGGAGAAAAAAACAGAAAAAAGCAATCCTTCCTCAGTTGTTGATAGATATGAAGGAGAATTTGGCACTGCTCAAGGACCTAAGTTTTTGCATAGAGAAATACCAGTGTATCCTTTGATGGCAAGAAGACTTGGAAAAGAAGGAAGGGTGCTACTTAGACTTACAATAGATGAAAAAGGAAATCTTGTAAATGTTGAAGTATTAGAGGGAGCATGTTGTGGATTTACAGAGTCAGCAGTTGAGGCTGTTAAAAAATCAACATTTATACCAGCAAAAATTGATGGAAAGCCAGTGCTATCAAGGGCATTACTTTCTATAAAATTTACATTAAGGAGGGATTAGTGGGATTTCTTGGTTTTTTTCTTCTCAGAGTATTCAGTATAAATAATCAGTCCATATATTATAACAGCAAAAATAAACATGCCTATAAGGGCAGCATAATAACCTTCCATTTATTATTCCTCCTTGTCTTTAGGTATTACATAAAAAGCTATAATTCCTATACATACTGCTGCTACAATTCCCATAATAGTTGTTACAAGATTTATTTTTTCTGTAAAAATATTTCCAATTACAATGATAGTAAGCAAATATTTCACCACATCCACAAGCATCTGTCCAAAAATTTTTCTTCTTTCTCTTATCATACATTAATTATATCAAATTAGGAGGAGATGGATGTTAGAGCTATTTTTAAAAGGTGGTTTTTTGATGTATCCGATTTTATTATGCTCTATTGCAGGAGTTGCCATATTTTTCAACAAATTCTTTGAATACAGAAAAGTATTGGCTGAATTAGAAAAGCCGATTGATGAAATCTTAGAAAAAAATCCCGAGATAATGCAGCCTATATTTGATGGAATAAGAAATGGTTGTAAGGAGAAGGAGATTTCTGTAATTGGAACAAAGCAGGTTCGTAAATTAGAGAGAGGATTAAGCTGGCTTGCTCTAATAGCCACAGTTGCACCTCTTCTTGGCTTGACAGGGACGGTTACAGGAATGATAAAGGCATTTATGGTGATATCCCAAAGCTCTTCTGTAAATCCAGCAATGCTTGCGGGAGGAATATGGGAGGCACTTATAACAACAGCAGCAGGACTGCTTGTAGCAATTCCAATTCACATTGGGCATCACTGGCTTGAAAAACAGGCAGATGAAATAGCATTTTTAATGAAAGAAATAACAACGATTTTTTATACGAGGTATAAAAATGGAGTTTGAAAGAAAAAAACATAATCATACACACATAAACATTGCTCCACTTGTTGATGTAGTATTTTTACTGCTTTTATTTTTCATGCTTACATCCCATCTTATTCAGGAACCAGCAATAAAAATAAAACTTCCCGAGTCAAAAACCTCTGAGGCTCGGAGCGAAAATATAAAAACTATTTACATCACAAAAAATGGTGAAATTTATTTTATGGACAAAAGAATTGATTTAGAGAGATTGAAAACAGTGATAAGCGAGTATATTGTAAATCCAGAAAATGACTTTGTAAGAATTAAAGCTGACAAGGAATCAGAAGTAGGCTTACTTGTAAGAGTCATTGATGAAGTAAGACTTGCAGGAATAAAAAACTACAGCATTGTAACAGAGAGAAAGTAAATTATCTTAACGGAAGTTTTCTGATTCTGTATTCTTTTTCATTTATTGAAACAATTGCCCCTTCAGCAAGCTCTTTTTCAATTAATGGAAGGACTGCAATTAAAAGTTTTGCAACTTTATCTGGCTTGGCATCTTCAAGACGGAGAGAAATAACACTTGGACGATTAAATCCACTTTTAGCAATCATTGCAGAAAAATCTAAATCTTGCGTAATGATTACAGCCTCTTCTTTATATGCTATCAGTAGCTGTAGGAGGAAGTTTATCAGTCACACGGATAATGTCATAGCCTGCGTTTTTAAATGCGTTAACAGCAATTGGAGAAATATGAACATCTGCTAAAAACTTTAATTTCATAATTTTTTATTCAGCAAAAACTGGCGTGGGATAATGATACTCACTTGCAAGCCATGCGGCATACTCAATTGCCTGAAGAATGTCTTCTTTTTCAAGTTCAGGATATGCTTTAAGAATTTCTTCATGAGTCATTCCAGAACCTAATAATTTTAAAATAAAAGCTACTGTTATACGCATTCCCCTTATTGTAGGTTGGCCATTGCAAATTTGAGGATTAATAGTAATACGGTCAAGCTTTTTCACATTAACAACCTCATGATCTTTTTAATTTAATTATAACACTAACTATGCCTAAAACTGATAAAGCTTTTTGCAAAAATTATTAATTATCTTGACAAAACCTAATTTTTTATGGTTTAATTTTTTTAACCCACGAAGGGTTAGATAGGTCATGAAGGCCGTGGAAGGGCAGTAGCCCTTACCACGGCTTTTTTTATGAATTGGACTCATGAAGGGTCTACCTCTCACGAAGGGAGCTGAAAAAACTCAGATGGAGGGGTAGAATGATTTATCTAATTATTGTCATTTACAGTATCATGCTTATGTTTTCAAGCCTTTCCTATGCAGAGCAGCAGGAGGCAAAGCTTGAGGAAATTGTTGTGACTGCAACGAGAACTGAAAAAGAAGTTGAATTTGCTCCTGCTTCTGTAAGTGTTGTCACAAAATAAAGAATTGAACTTAAAGCACCGAAGACAATTGACCAAGCCTTGAATGATGTTTCAGGTGTATTTGTAAGAAGAGCAAAGGGTTTAATGGATACTCTTTCATTTATTACTTTAAGAGGAATTCCTGAGCAGAAAAGAACACTGATTTTAATGGATGGAATTGTTTTAAACAATCCTTATACTGGAAATGTAAGAATGGGTGGATATTATCCTGAAGACCTTGAAAGGGTTGAGGTTGTAAAAGGTCCATTTTCCTCTCTTTATGGTGGTTATGCAATGGGTGGTGTTGTCAACTTTATTACAAAGATGCCTGAAAAAAGGGAATTTACTTTTAAAACAGGATATGGTTCAAGCTGACACAGAGGAGAGGCAATGGATGACTTAAGAAGATTTTATATTTCATATGGAGATAAACTTTGGGATAAATTAAGTATATTTTTAAGCTATGGATGGCAGGGAACAGCCGGATATCCCACTGATTTGAATGTTCAAACAAGGAAACCTCCTGCAGGAATTACAGGTTATGAAGAAACTAAAACAAGGGAAGGGAAAATTGCATATTTGATAGGAGACAGAGGAGACAATCGTTGGTGGGATGATGGAATAACCATAAAGGTTCAGTATGAGTTTACAAAGGATACAAAAATAAGGCTAAGTTTTATGAGGAACAGGTATGAATATAATTATGACGATCCTCATACATATTTAAGGAATGCTTTAGGAAATCCTTTATGGAGCTATACTGGAGTAAGTGAATATACTTTTATTCCTGGTGGAGGTGGAAGAATTCAAAATACATATGGTTTAGGATTTGAGACTAATCTTTACAAGGATTTAAAGATGGAAACTTAATATTTCTTATCTTGATACTGAAAAGGATTGGTATGTAACTACTTCTTCAGGTGCAAAAATAGATGGAAGCTGTACTGCCACATCCTGTTATGTTTCAAATACTCCTGCTAATGCTTATATGGCGGATTTACAGTTTAGCCTACCTATTTTTAACAATCAGATTCTTACATTTGGTGGGGCGATTAGATATGGTAAGGCAGATACAACAGAAAAATATCTTAGAACATGGAAAGATGAAAACTCTACAACAACACTAAAATATGAAGCAGGAGGAAAGGATAGAACATTTGCATTATTTATTCAGGATGAAATAATTCTTTTAAATAATTTGACAGCCTATGTTGGATTTAGACAAGACTGGTGGAAAACTTATGATGGATATGCAAATGATGTAGGTAAGCCTGGTTATCCAAAGGAATATCCTTCAAAGACCGCTTCATCTTTTTCTCCAAAATTTGCTTTAGTTTATAAACCCTTTGATAAGACAACATTAAGGGGTTCTATCGGAAAAGCATTCAGACCACCAACAGTTTATGAGCTTTACAGAACTTGGACATCCTCATCTGGAACAACCTATGCAGGAAATCCAGAGCTTTCACCTGAGAAAACTTTTTCATGGGATATAGGAGTTGAGCAGAAACTTTGGGAAGGAGCAAAAATATCTCTTACATATTTTGAAAATTACATAAAAAATTTAATTTATCGGAAAACTGTTACATCTACGCTTCAAGAGCTTGTTAATGTTGGAAAAGCTGAGTCTAAGGGAATAGAGTTTGGAGTTGAACAAAAAATTGGAAACAGGTTAAGGATATTTGGAAATATAACTTATACTGACTCTGAGATAAAAGAAAATGAAGCAAAACCTACAACTGTTGGATGCAGACTAACTTATAACCCTTTATGGAGGGCAAATATTGGAGCAGAATTTGAAAAATATGGATTCTCAGGAAGCATTGTTGGAAGATATGTTGGAAAATGGTTCATCAATGATGACAACTCAGACAAAGTAAACAATGTATATACTTCATATGACCCATATTTTGTTGTTGATGGAAGAATTGCCTATCAGATTACAAAGTTTGCAAAACTTGCTTTCTCTGTTGACAACATCTTTAACAGAAAATACTATCAATACTATAAAGCACCAGGTAGGTCATGGTTTACAGAGCTTACATTAAAGTTTTAATAATCCTGCTTTTAATGGTAGGGGCAGGTTTTGCCTCTACCATAACTGTTAAAGATAAACTTGAAAGACAGGTTACTGTTCAAGCTCCAGTTAAAAGAGCAGTAGTAGTTATTACCTATGAACTTATTCCTGCACTTAATATATGGAATCAGGTTATAGGTGTTTCAAGATGGGCAGAAGATTATTGCGGACTTTATAAGGCAATTGTTACTGAAAATCCATCTTTAAAAAGGGAAACAGTAGGTGCAGGTTCTGATGTAAATGTTGAGGCTGTGATGAAGCTTAAGCCTGATGTTGTTATAACATGGTCATACAATCCAAATACAGTAAAGTTTCTTGAAGAAAGAGGAACAAATGTAATTGCAATATATCCTGATAGTCTTGAAGAGCTTTACAAAGATATGAGAATGCATGGAAGGCTTTTTGGAAAAGAAAAGAGAGTTGAAGAAGTTATAAAGGAGATGAACAATATTTTTAAACTAATTCAAGATAGGGTTAGCAAAATTCCTCCTGAGAGAAGAAAAAAAGTTATTCATCTTGGAGGAGCTCCGACAAGGGTTTCTGCAGGAGTAGGAGTTACAGCAGATATAATTAAAATTGCAGGTGCAATAAATCCAGCAGGAAATATTATGCAAAGAAACATAGATGTTTCAATTGAAAAGATTATTCAGTGGAATCCAGATGTAATATTTATATGGGGCTCTGCAGGATATGATGAATCCTGGTTATATAATAATTCACAATGGAGATTTGTTAAGGCTGTAAAAAATCATCAAGTTTACAAACTCCCAAAGTGGTCTATATGGTCTCCAAGACTTGCTCCAATTGCTCTTTACATGGCAATGAAAATTTATCCAGAGTATTTTAAAGATGTAAATTTTGAGAAAGTAACTGACGATTTCTATAAAAAAGTCTTTGGAATATCTTATTATAAGGTAAGACATTATGAGGGGTATTAAATCAATATTAATTCTTCTT
>JBEPZQ010000031.1:0-9945 GCA_041640755.1 Thermodesulfovibrio sp.
AGTAAAACGACAATGCCAGCATACAGGAAAAAGGAATTGATAAAATCTCTTGGCTGAAGAACAAGCCATACGGGGATTGTAGATGCAAAAAGCGTGTAAACAGAAATCAAAACCATCCATGTTTCTCTTGAAAACCTAACAGGAGCAATGAATCCTATGTAAATGGAAATTGCAATTACAGCAAGGGCTATCACAACTGCAAGAAATACTTTTATGTTTTTTCTGTAAAGAAGATAGCCAAGTATTGGTGCGAATGCCGTTATTATAATTACTGAAGTTGATGCAATTCCTCCAATTACAGCTACTGACTCCCCTGTTTTTGGGTCTTGTATTGTTCTAAAAAGAGTTTGAGTTTCAGGAAGTCCAAGAATTTTTAGCTTTACCATAGATGTTAGAGCAACGCATGTAAGGTCAAGAAATGCTGAACATACAAGAAGTAACATAAAGAAGACAAAGAGAATGAAAAGCAGGTATCCCCATTTACCCATTGTTTTCTTTGCTATTTCTGCAATAGATTTTCCCTTTTCTCTTAGACTTGCAAAAAGGGAGGCACTGTCATGCACTGCACCTATAAAAATTCCGCCTATTAGAATCCAAAACCATCCAGGATAAAAACCATAGAGAATTGCTACAATTGGACCAACAATAGGTCCTGCTCCAGCAATAGAAGAAAAATGATGAGAAAATACAACTAAGCTTTTTGACGGTGCATAGTCAACTCCATCATTGAATTGAATAGCTGGAGTAGGTCTTTTGTCGTTTTCATCAAATACTCGTCCAATATATTTTGCATAAAGCTTAAAGGCTAAATAAAAAAGTAAAAAAGATATGATTATTACCCACAAAATATTCATCGCCTATATTTTATCATAAATGAAAACTTGAAAATAATATACCTCATATTTTAGCTTGACTAATTTGTGGTAAAAATTATTACAATCAAACAAGAAATAAAATTAATTCAGGAGGTGTAGCATGAGGAAGTTAAGTTTATTAGTGGCAAGTCTTTTATTGTTGATGTTTTTGGCAGTAGATTCTTTTGCCTACGACAAGGAAATGGCAAAAAGATTTGATGCCTTATTCTCACAGTTTACACCAGAAATGGTTGCTAAAAGACCTTGCGAAGTAGATGGCAAAGGACTTTTTGAGATGATTAAAAAGAAAGAACCCTTCGTAATTCTTGACATCAGAACTCCTCAGGAAATGCAGATGGTTGGAATAACATATAAGGATACAATTAGAATTCCAATGCATGAGCTCTTTAAAGAGGAAAATCTTAACAAGCTTCCAAAGGACAAGAAAATTGTTGTTGTATGTCATACTGGAACGCGTGCAGTCGCCGCCTCAATGGCTTTGATGGCTACAGGTTTTAAGAATGTTGTTTATTTTAAAGGTGGAATTTCTGCACTTGCCACTGAGGCTGGAAGAAGTATAGTAGGAAATTTGTGGTAATTAGAAAATAAGTTTTTTCGGGATGCGCCTGTTTGCTTGCGCATCCCTTTTTTTATTATTTAATCCCAAAGAAGCCTAAAAAACTCTAAAAGTGCTATAATAAACTCTATGCTTGCAAAGATTAAAGAGAAAATAAGAAATTGTGAAAGATTGTCAAAAGAAGAGGCATTAGCCCTTTTTTACTCTGATGAGATTCATGAAATAGGTGCAATTGCCGATGAGGTATCAAGAAAAATCAACTCCAACAGAGCCTATTTTATTGTTAACAGGCACATAAATCCCACAAACATATGTGTTAACAGATGCAGATTTTGTGCATTCTCGCGTTCAAAGGGAGACAGCGGTGCCTATGAGATGAGCATTGAAGAAGTGCTTTTAAACCTTAAGGAAGCTGAAAAAACCTTAGGATACATCACTGAAGTTCACATTGTTTCAGGACTTCATCCTTATTGGGAATTTGAATATTATTTAGATATGATTTCTGCGATAAAGAAAGAATTTCCAAAAATTGGGATAAAGGCTTTTACTGCAGTTGAAATTGACTATTTTTCAAAGAAATCAGGTTTTTCAGTTGAAGAAGTTCTTAGTAGGCTTAAATCTGCAGGACTTGACATAATGCCTGGTGGAGGTGCTGAGATTTTCAATCCAGATGTTCGCAATATAATTTGTCCTGAGAAAATTTCAGGTGAGAGGTGGCTTGAGATTATAAAGACAGCACACACTCTCGGAATAAAAACAAATTCTACAATGCTTTACGGTCATGTTGAATCCTATGAGGATAGGGTTGAACATTTGTTTAAGATTAGAGAGCTTCAGGATGAAACAGGAGGCTTTCTTGCATTCATTCCACTTAGTTATCAACCTGAAAATACTGACATAAAAGTTCCTTATCCATCTGGAATAGATGATTTAAAAACAATTGCAATTTCAAGGCTTGTTCTTGATAACATTCCTCACATAAAGGCTTACTGGATTATGCTTGGCGAAAAACTTGCTCAGCTTGCCCTTCTCTTTGGTGCAGACTGCCTTGAAGGAACAGTGATTGAAGAAAGAATTGCCCATTCTGCAGGAGCTCGTTCAAAAAAGGGAACAACTATTGATGAACTTGTTCATTTAATAAAAGAAACAGGACGCACTCCTGCTGAAAGAGACACTTTTTACAATGTGATAAGAACATGGCAAGAGTAGATAAAAAACAAGGATTAGAAATTTTAAAAGAAGCCTCTTTGCATGAACTTGGCAAAGAGGCTGATTCTTTAAGAAAAAAGCTTCATCCTGATGGAATTGTTACTTTTGTCATTGACAGAAATATAAATTACACAAACATTTGCATAAACAAATGTAAATTCTGTGCATTTTGGCGTCCAAAGGAGCATCCTGAAGCTTATGTAATAAGCAAAGAAGAGCTTGCAAAGAAGATTGAAGAGACAATAGAGAAAGGTGGCACACAGATACTTCTTCAAGGTGGAGTCAATCCAGAGCTTGGCATGGATTTTTACATTGATTTGTTAAAGTTTATAAAGCAAAATTTTAAAATTCATGTGCACGGATTCTCACCTCCTGAGATTTCTTATCTATCAAAAAAAGAAGGAATTCCCATAAGAGAAGTTTTGCTTAGACTTCATGATGCAGGACTTGATTCAATTCCCGGCGGTGGAGCTGAAATCCTTTCTGATAGAGTGAGAATGAGGCAGTCACCAAATAAGATAAAATCTGCAGAATGGCTTGCTGTTATGCATGAAGCACATCTTCTTGGTATGAAAACATCCGCAACCATGATGTTTGGTAGCATTGACGCAGAAGAAGACATTATTGAACATCTTGACGCTATAAGAAATCTTCAGGATGAAACAGGTGGCTTTACAGCCTTTATTCCTTGGACATTTCAACCAGGCAATACGGAGCTTAAAAGAGAAAATCCTGAGCTCATGCCTGCAGGAGCAGTAAAATATCTTCGGGTCTTGGCATTTAGCAGGATTTATCTTAATAATTTCAAAAACATACAAGTTTCATGGGTAACACAGGGAATAAAAATTGCCCAAATTGGACTTCGTTTTGGTGCAAATGACTTTGGATCAACAATGCTTGAGGAGAATGTGGTAAGAGCAGCTGGTGTTTGCTACAGAGTAACAATGGATGAAATTATTCAGGCAATAAAATCCGCTAGTTTCAAGCCTGCCCAAAGAGATGCATATTACAAAATCTTTAGATTTTTTGATTAGCTAATAAAGCCCTCAGCTTTCAGCTCTTTGATTATGCTCTCAACATGTCCCTTTGCTTTTACATTATACCAAGCCTTTAATATGGTAGAATCAGGCTTTATGAGAAATGTACTTCTAATAATACCCTCTACCTCCTTGCCATACATTTTCTTTTTTCCGTATGCTCCGTATGCTTTTGCAACTTCTTTATCTGGATCGCTTAGAAGAATAAAGTTCAATCCAAATTTTTCTTTGAATTTCTTATGAGATGCAAGACTGTCAGGGCTTATACCAACAACTTTTATACGGTTGGAGTTGAATACTTCCATATTATCCCTGAAATCCATTGCTTCCTGTGAGCATCCTGAGGTGTTATCTTTGGGATAGAAATAAAGTATCAGAAAAGTAGAAAGAAGCTCTTTAAGACAAAAAATTCCTTCATTTCCATTTTCATCAATTCCTTGCAAACAAAATTCAATCGCTTTGTCACCTACTTTTAGCATATTATCCTCCATTGGCAATTTTTTTAGTATATCAGAATTGACAGTATTTAGATAAAAATGTTATTCCAAAATCAGCTTAAAAAACATCTTAAGGAGGATTAAAGATGAAAAAGATTAACTGGCGAGCTTTTATTTCTCAGCTTACAACATGGAGCTTCATCGCAATAACAATATCAGGTGTAATCCTTTATATAGTGCCGCATACGAGAATTGCAAACTGGATTGATTTAAGATTACTGTGGCTCACAAAGGCACAATGGCAGAGCATTCATATTCTTACTTGTTTTTTGTTTCTAATAGCTGCATCGTTTCATATCTACTATAACTGGAATGCACTGAAGAATTATCTGCTTAAGAAAGTATCAATTACTAAGACATTTAAAAAGGAGTTTATACTTTCTTTTTTGATTTTTCTATTTGTGATAATAAGTAGCATTTATAACATCCCTCCTCTTAAGTATATCATTGATCTGAATGAATACATCAAAAACTCATGGGGCAAAAGCGCAGAATATGAACCACCTTTTCCTTATGCTGATCAAATGTCTTTGAGAGATTTTACAAAAAAGATGAAGATGGATTTGAATATTGCAATGGATGAACTAAAAAGTAAGGGAGTAGTTGTGGAAAAAGAGACAGAAACTTTAAGAGAAATTGCACGAAGAAATAATACAACTCCAATGCAAATTTATGCTTTAATTAAAAAAACTGAACCAAAGGAAGAAGGAATTATCAAATCCTATAATCCTGAAAAGGTTGAAGAGAAGTTTGAGGGTAGAGGAATAGGAAGAAAAACACTGCTACAGATTTGCAATGAAAATAACATAGATATTAGTCTTGCCAAGAAAAAACTTGCAGAACATGGCATTACTGTTAAAGAGAATGACACTCTGAAAGAAATAGCAGACCAGAACAATATTGCTCCAATTGAAATTCTTAAGATTATTCTTGTTGAAAATTACAATGTGAGATGATTTTTCTGGAAAGGACATGGGCAAATAGTTGATAATATTGCATTATTTTTAACGCTTGATATAACTTAACTCAATATGCTAATATAACTTTATGGAACGCAAAGATTATTATAAAATTCTCGGAGTTAGCAAAGACGCCTCACAAGAAGAAATTAAAAAGGCGTATCGCAAACTTGCAAAGAAGTATCATCCTGATTTAAATCCCGGCAATAAAGAGACTGAGGAAAAGTTTAAGGAGATTAACGAAGCCTATGCTGTTTTAAGTGATCCGAAAAAAAGAGCAGAATATGACAGAGGAGAAAGCTTTGATTTCAGTGGTTATGACTTTAGCGGATATGATTTTACAAAAGGTTTTGATTTAGGAGATCTTTTTGGAGACATCTTCGGTGAAAAAGACATATTCGGAAATGCTTTTACTTCACGTTCAACTTATGCAAGAGGCGAGGACATTGTAATTCCAGTGACTCTTAGTTTTGAGGAAGCCTATAAAGGAACAGTAAAGCCAATCACTTATAACAGATATGAAGAGTGTCCTGAGTGTCGTGGAAGCGGCGCAGATAAAATGGACATCTGCAAAAAATGTAGCGGTACTGGAAAGCTGCAAGCATCCAGAGGTTTTTTAAGGGTTTCCCAGACATGTCCTCATTGTGGTGGTTCAGGTCGGATAGCTTCATCTTTATGCAGAACCTGTTCTGGTGCTGGTAGAATCTTAAAAACAGAGACAGTGAAGGCAAAAATTCCTGCTGGCATAGATAATGGTTCTACAGTAAAATTAAGTGGATATGGAAATGCGGGTAAAGGTGGAGCTCCTTCTGGGGATGTAATCCTTGAAATCTCTGTTGCTCCTCATCCATTCTTTACTCGTAAGGGAGATGATGTTTATATTGAGCTTCCAGTGACATTTGTTGAGGCAGCACTCGGAGCTAAAGTTGAAGTTCCTCTTCCTGATGGTAATTCTGTGACAATGAAAATACCAGAAGGGACACAAGGAGGGCAGAAATTCAGAATTTCTGGTAAGGGATTCCCTTATGTAAAAGGTCATGGTGTAGGAGATATGTATGTAATTATAAAAATCGTTGTTCCAAAGAATCTTTCTCAAAAAGACAAAGAAGAGATAAAAAAGCTGCAGAGGCTTTATCCTGAAAACCCTCGTGAAACATTATTTAGGAGGTAGTTATGCGAAGAGACGAGAGATATTACATGATAAGCATGGTTTGCAAGCTTCTGAATGTTCATCCTCAAACTGTCAGGTTATATGAAAGGGAGGGTTTTATAAAGCCAAAAAGAATAAGAGGGCAAAGAGTTTACACAGATGAAGATTTGGAGAGGTTAAACTTTGTAATAAAGCTTACAAAGGAAATGGGAGTTAACAGGGCTGGAGTTGATATTATTCTCAGGATGAGGGAAAGGATGCAGATAATGAATGAGATGATGAACGAGATGTTTCGTTACATTGATGAGGATATAAAAACAGAGCTTTTTAAAAAATTAGAAAAAATCCTAAAGGATTTTTAATCATTTAAACGACTGTTAAATACAAATTATAAGGAGGAAGAAAATGAGACTTGATAGACTTACATATAAAACACAGGAAGCAATAAGGGAGGCGCAAAAGATTGCCTCTCAGTATGCAAATCAACAGATAGATGTTGAGCATATTTTTTATGCTTTGTTGGATGACTCAGAAGGACTTGTTACAAGAATTCTTAAAGAATGTGGTGCAGATATTAATGCAATAAAAGCGGATTTAAAGAAGGCAATAGAGAAGATTCCAAAAGTTTATGGCTCTCAGCCTCTTGAGCAGATTTATATAACGCCAAGACTTAATCAGCTTTTTGAAAAGGCTGAAAAGGAGGCTGAGCATCTTAAGGACGAATACATAAGCGTTGAACATCTTCTAATTGCGCTTTTTGATGTTGGTGGACCTGCTCTTGATGCAATAAAAAGACAGGGAATTACAAGGCAAAAAGTTCTTGATGCAATGAGGGCAATAAGAGGAGTGCATCAGGTAACAGACCCCAATCCTGAGGAAAAATATCAGTCATTGGTTAAATATGGCAAAAATCTAACAGAACTTGCACGGAAAGGAAAGCTTGATCCTGTTATTGGAAGGGATGAGGAGATTAGAAGAGTAATACAGGTTTTAAGCAGAAGAACAAAGAACAATCCTGTGCTCATTGGAGACCCCGGAGTTGGAAAAACTGCTATTGTTGAAGGGCTTGCTCAAAGAATAGTTGCAGGCGATGTTCCAGAGTCTTTAAGGGATAAGGAGTTGATAGCTCTTGATATTGGAGCATTGCTTGCTGGAGCAAAGTATAGAGGTGAGTTTGAGGAAAGACTAAAGGCAGTGCTAAAAGAGATAACTCAGTCAGAGGGCAGAATTATTACATTCATAGATGAGCTTCATACTTTGGTTGGTGCTGGAGCTGCAGAAGGAGCTGTTGATGCAGCCAATATGTTAAAGCCTGCATTGGCAAGGGGAGAACTTAGATGCATTGGTGCAACAACAGTAAATGAATACAGGAAATACATTGAGAAAGATCCAGCCCTTGAAAGAAGATTTCAGCCAATACTGGTAAAGGAACCTTCTGTTGAGGATACGATTTCTATTTTAAGAGGGCTCAAGGAAAGATATGAAGTGCATCATGGAGTAAAAATAAAGGATTCCGCACTGGTTGCTGCAGCAGTGCTTTCTGCAAGATACATTACTGACAGATACTTACCTGACAAGGCAATTGACTTAATTGATGAGGCAGCAGCAAAGCTTAGAATGGAGATTGACAGCATGCCTATTGAGCTTGATGAAATAGAGAGAAAGCTCAGACAGCTTGAAATTGAGCGTCAAGCTTTAAGTAAAGAGCCAACTGAAGATGCAAAGGAGAAGATTGAAAAGATTTCTCAGGAAATACAACAGCTTCTTGAGAAAAAAGAAGAACTAAGCAGGCAATGGCAGGCTGAAAAGGAGATAATTTTAAAGATTAGAGAAATCAAGGCTGAGATTGAGCAGACCCGAATTGCAAGTGAGCAGGCAGAGAGACAAGGTGATCTTACAAGGGCAGCAGAATTAAGATATGGAAAGCTTATTGAATTACAAAAGGCACTTGAAGAAGCAAATGCTCGGTTGAAGGAAATTCAAAAAGGCAGAAAAATGCTTAAAGAAGAGGTTGATGAAGAGGATATAGCTGAGGTTGTGGCAAAGTGGACAGGCATTCCTGTTAAAAAACTGCTTGAAAGTGAAACTATGAAGCTTCTTAAGATGGAAGAAAGGCTCCGTGAAAGGGTTGTTGGGCAGGATGAAGCAATAGTTGCTATATCCAATGCTATCAGAAGAGCAAGAGCAGGGCTTCAGGATCCAAATCGGCCGATTGGTTCATTCATGTTTCTTGGTCCAACAGGAGTTGGTAAAACCGAGCTCGCAAAGGCATTGGCAGAGTTTTTATTTGACGATGAAAATGCTATTATTCGTATTGATATGTCAGAGTATCAGGAGCGTCATACTGTATCAAGGCTTATTGGTGCGCCTCCGGGATATGTTGGCTATGAGGAGGGAGGACAACTTACAGAGGCTGTTCGCAGGCGTCCATATTCAGTTGTTTTGTTTGATGAGGTTGAAAAGGCTCATCCAGAAGTTTTTAATGTGTTGCTACAGGTTCTTGATGATGGTCGCCTTACAGATGGACATGGCAGAACAGTAGATTTTAGAAATACAATTATCATCATGACATCAAACATTGGAAGCAACTATATTCAGGAGTTCCTTGAAAACAGGAATTTAGAGCACTGGCAGGATATAAAGAAAGACCTTAAGGCAAGGATTTTTGATGAACTGAGAACATTCTTCAGACCAGAGTTTCTCAACAGGATTGATGAGATAATTATATTTAATCCTTTAACAAAGGAGATAATGAGAGATATTGTTGAGATTCAGATGAAGAAAATAAGAAACTATGTAAAGCAGAAGAAGATGGATATTATCCTTACTGATGCAGCAAAGGATTATATAGCAACGATTGGCTATGATCCAGTGTATGGTGCAAGACCTTTAAGAAGAGTGCTTCAAAAACAGATACTTGATGCCCTTGCTATAAAGCTTATTGATGGTACATTCAAGGAAGGAGACACTATAGAAGTTGACTACAAGGATGGTAAAATTGTATTTAATAAGCTTGTAAAAGCAGAAGTAGCTTAAAAAGGAGGTGTAAAATGTCAATTGTTAAGTGGAGTCCTTTAAAAGAGCTTGAAGAGATGAGGAAAGAAATGGACAGGTTATTTGAGGAGTTTTTGTCACCGGCAAGAAGAAGGAGAGATGTTAGCACAGAGGGAATAATTTCGCCCAATGTAGATATTTTTGACAGACAGGGAGAAATTGTAATACAGGTTGAGTTACCGGGTGTAAAAAAAGATGATATTGATTTAACGCTTACTGATGACAGACTTATTGTAAAAGGAGAAATTAAAAAGCCAGAATGTATTAAAGACGAGGATTATATTCTAAATGAGAGAAGTTATGGAGCATTTACAAGGACTATAAATCTTCCTCAGGATATAGATAAATCCTCTGTAAAGGCAGGACTCAAAGATGGAATTCTTGAGATAGTTTTGACAAGAAAGGCAGAGGCAAAGCCAAAGGAAATAAAGATACCTCTTGAGTAAAGGGTGATACGGGCTGGCGGATTTAAGATTCGCCAGCCCCTTCATTTTTGGCTATTTTATCAAGAATTCCATTTATGAATGACGCACTTTCTTTTGTGGAGTATTTCTTAGCAACTTCAACAGCTTCGTTTATTGTAACCTGAAATGGAATATCGTGGCGAT
>JBEPZQ010000031.1:9955-12302 GCA_041640755.1 Thermodesulfovibrio sp.
AACCTAAGAATATTTCTGTCTACAGTTAACATTCTTTCAAGATCCCATTTGTTTGCGTATTTTATTATTAGCCTGTCAATCTTTTCTATATTCTGCAGTGTTCCTTCAATGAGTTCATTTGCAAAAGATATTATACTATTGTCTTGTTGTTCATTTTGTTCCCAAAAATTATCAAGTTCATCATGCAAAAAATTATAGTCTTTACCATTATTCAATTTTTCTTTTATATCCATTGCATAAAGGAACTGCAGAACATATTCCCTTGCAAGTCGCCTTTTCATAGGTGAGCTTTTTTCTAAAGTATCCAAATTTGCCTTCTTTAAATTTGTTCTAATACTTTTGCCATTTCAATGGCTACCAATGCTGCATCCCAGCCTTTATTTCCTGATTTAGAGCCTGCTCTCTCAATTGCCTGTTCAATGGTTTCTGTAGTTATTACGCCAAAGGACACTGGAACACCTGTTTCAAGACTTACAAGAGCAATTCCCTTTGAAACCTCAGCTGCAATATAGTCAAAATGCGGTGTTGCTCCTCTTATTAATGTGCCAAGACAGATAATAGCATTGAATTTTCCAGATTGGGCTAATTTTTTGGCAACAAAAGGGATTTCAAATGAGCCGGGCACCTTAACGATTTCAATGTCATTCTCTTTAGCTCCATGCCTTATCAAAGCATCAAGGGCTCCTTCAAGAAGCTTGGAAGTTATAAAGTCGTTAAATCTGCTTACAACAATGCCAAATTTTAAACCTTGTGCTTGAAGTTTTCCTTCAATAATTTTCATACTATTGCCTCCTTATGGATAAAATAATTCAAATCTTCTCATTCTAACATTTATTATGAATGCTATGCCTATAAAATTTGCAAGAAGCGTTGTTCCACCGTAACTCATAAAGGGTAAAGGAATTCCTACTACAGGCATAATTCCTGTTGTCATGCCGATGTTTATAAAGAAGTACAGTATAAATATAGATGTAAAGCCAATTGAGATTAGTTTGCCAAAATTATCCTTTGCGATTAAAGATGTTTTAAAGCATCTTGTAAAAAGGATGAAATAAAGAGAAAGAAGAACTATACAACCAAGAAATCCCCACTCTTCTGCAAAGATCGGGAAAATAAAGTCAGTATGCCTTTCAGGAAGGAATTTCAAAGGACCTTGTGTTCCCTCAAGATATCCTTTTCCAAAAAAACCACCTGAGCCAACAGTAATAACAGATTGCATAATATTATATCCAATCCCTTTTGGATCTACAGTGGGGTCTAAAAATGCTAACAGTCTGTTCTTTTGATAATCCTTTAATCCATGCCAAAGCAGTTCCCAAAGGAACAATATTGAAGTTATTGCTATGGATATAAACAATAACAATAGTCTTGTAGGCAAACCTTTGTAGATAATCATTATAAAAGTAACCGTGAAGATTAAAATCGCTGTGCCTAAATCAGGTTGCTTCATAATAAGGAAAGAGGGGATTATTCCAAAAATAGCGATTGTTTTTAATGCATCCTTAGTTGAAAGAGGAGATTTTTTATTTTCAAGAAAAGCAGAGATGCTGATTACGAAGATAATCTTGAATATCTCTGACGGCTGAAATGAAAAGAATCCCAAGTTGATCCATCTTTTTGCTCCCATGGCTGTTTTTCCCGTGAATAGGACTATGACAAGTAGTAAAATGCCAACGATATAAAAAATGAGCCAAACATTCTTGAATTTTGTGTAATCAACGATTACAAATACAATAAGTGATAAAATTGCAATACAAAGCCACAAAAGTTGTTTTACATAAAAAGGGGGATGTTGTCCTTCGTCCATAGGAGGTCTGGTAGCACTGTATATTGTCATAATGCCGATAATGGAAATAAAAATAACAACCATCAATGTCATCCAATCAAAATGCTCAATCATTCTTCTGTCAATCTTTAACATTTAGCTGCCTCTTTTTAATAATGTATCCCTCTAAGATATTTTTTGCCACTGGAGCAGCAACTGCTCCTCCACCACCACCATGTTCAACTATAACTGAAAAGGCAATTTCCGGATTATCTACTGGTGCAAACCCCACAAACCATGCATGATGCTCTATCTTAGCTTTATGGAGTATTTTTTCTTTAACTTTTTTACTTACTACCTGAGCTGTTCCTGTTTTGCCTCCAAATTTTATTATAGCTGAACGGGCTTGGGCAGCTGTGCCTTGTGGTTCGTTAACAACAGCGGATAAAGCATCTTTTATTATTTCTATATTTTTAGGATTAAATGACAAAGATGTAGAGCTTACATCTTGTCCTCTAATAATGTGAGGAGAATATTTTTTTCCACCATTTACTACTGTCGCGGTCATTAAAGCCCTTTGTA
>JBEPZQ010000032.1:0-12221 GCA_041640755.1 Thermodesulfovibrio sp.
AGATTGCTTCGCATCCTTCGGATGCTCGCAATGACAGCAAAAAATACCTAATTTTCAAATGGTTATACCAATTATTGGCTTTCTATCTCTATTTTTAGGAAAAGAGTTATATATTGGGAAGTTACTAAATATTGAAATTTGGAAATAATTTGATAGTGGCTAATTTATGCGGAATTTAGGATAATTAAACAATTTGAACAAAAAAAAGAGAAATTTAACCAAAAAAAGCAATATTTGGCAAAAAAGAGCAAAAATTAGCAAAAAAGTAAGTTATTTAGCCTTGATTGAAATGTTAATTTCAAGTTATATTAGCACTCGATAGAGTTAGTTGCTAATAAAAAATTAATAAAAGGAGGTAGGATATGAAGATTAAACCACTTAAAGACAGAGTAGTAGTAAAGTACTCCTCTGAGGAACTTGAAAAAACCCCGGGCGGAATCTATGTTCCAGATGTAGCAAAGGAAAAACCGCAGAAAGGAGTTGTTATTGAGGTTGGGTCAGAAGTTAAAGAAGTCAAAGTAGGTGATACTGTTCTTTTTGATAAGTACGCAGGTTCAAAAATTAAGGTTGATGATGTTGAGTACTTGATTATCAAGGAAGAAGAAATTCTCGGAATTGTAGAAAAATAAAAATTTGATAAGGAGGGAATGATATGGCAGCAAAACAGTTAATATTTGGCGATGCAGCAAGACAAGCTATACTTAAAGGCGTAACAATACTTACAGACGCAGTCAAAGCAACATTAGGTCCAAGAGGAAGAAATGTTGTTATTGAAAGAAAATTTGGTTCTCCCAATGTAACAAAGGATGGTGTAACAGTTGCAAAGGAAATAGACTTAAAAGACCCATTTGAGAATATGGGCGCTCAACTCGTTCGTGAGGTAGCATCTAAAACCTCTGATGTAGCAGGTGATGGAACAACAACAGCTACTGTTCTTGCCTATGCAATCTACAAAGAAGGGCTTAAATATGTATCCGCTGGTGCAAATTCAATGGATTTAAAGAGAGGAATTGATAAAGCTGTTGAGGTTGTAGTTGAGGAGCTTAAAAGAATATCAAAACCTGTTGTTGATAAAAAAGAGATTGCGCAGGTAGGAACAATCTCTGCAAATAATGACTCTTCCATCGGTGAACTCATAGCAGAGGCTATGGACAAAGTTGGAAAAGATGGAGTCATCACTGTTGAGGAAGCTAAAGGAATGGCAACCACCCTTGATATAGTTGAAGGAATGCAGTTTGATCGTGGATATATTTCACCATATTTTATAACTGATCCTGAAAGATTAGAATGCGTACTTGAAGATGCTTACATTTTAATCCACGACAAAAAAATATCTGGCATGAAGGACCTCTTACCACTTCTTGAGCAGATTGCAAGAATGGGCAGACCTCTTCTCATTATTGCAGAGGATGTAGAAGGTGAAGCACTTGCAACACTTGTAGTAAACAAACTTCGCGGAGTGCTTCAGGTTTGTGCTGTTAAAGCACCCGGTTTTGGCGAGAGAAGAAAGGCAATGCTACAGGATATAGCAATCCTCACAGGTGGACAGGTTATTTCAGAGGAAGTTGGAATGAAGCTTGAAAATACAAAGATTGAGGATCTCGGAAGAGCCAAAAAGATTATTGTTGATAAGGACAACACAACAATTGTTGAAGGTGCTGGAGAGCCACAGCAGATTCAGGGAAGAATTAAGCAGATAAAGGTACAAATTGAGGAAACCACATCCGATTATGATAGAGAAAAACTTCAGGAAAGACTTGCAAAACTTGCAGGCGGTGTTGCAAGAATTAACGTTGGAGCTGCAACTGAAGCAGAGATGAAAGAAAAGAAAGCAAGAGTTGAGGATGCATTGAATGCAACAAGAGCTGCAGTTGAAGAAGGAATTGTTCCGGGTGGTGGAGTAGCACTTTTAAGATGCCAGAAAGCTCTTAAGAATTTAAAACTTGACAACCATGACCAGCAGCTTGGCGTTGAGATAGTTAAAAAAGCACTTGAAGAGCCAATCAAACAAATTATTGCCAATGCAGGCGTTGAGGCAACATTAATTGTTGAGAAGGTCAAGGAAAATAAGAATGTAAATTACGGATACGATGCATACGCAGAGAAATTTGTTGATATGATGGAGGCTGGAATTATTGATCCAACAAAAGTTACAAGAACAGCTCTCCAGAACGCTGCATCCGTTGCAGGACTTATGCTTACAACA
The DNA here is from genome assembly GCA_041640755.1 of Thermodesulfovibrio sp. Lineage (GTDB taxonomy): Bacteria > Nitrospirota > Thermodesulfovibrionia > Thermodesulfovibrionales > Thermodesulfovibrionaceae > Thermodesulfovibrio. Next base: position 2,207 of record JBEPZQ010000032.1, read on the forward strand.
GAAGTTCTTGTAGCTGAGATTCCAGAGGAAGAAAAAAAGCCTCCAATGCCCTCACCTGACATGTATTAATAATTAGATACAAAACTTCTTCCAAAAAGGGGCAGGCATTTGAGTCTGCCCCTTTCATTTTTATAGAATAAAAAATGAGCAAAATTTTGATTGACGGATACAATCTTATCGGAATCGCCCATAGAGACCTAAAAAAAGCAAGACAAGAACTAATACTTAATCTAATAGAATACAAAAAGAAAAAAGGACATGACATAGTTGTAGTTTTTGACGGTTATAAAGAAGGACATGGCAGAGAGACTTCGGAAGTATTGAACGGTGTAAGAGTTATCTATACAGGTGCTGGAGAAAGGGCTGATGATGTTATTAAAAGGATTATGAAGGAAGATAAAAGTTTCTGGATCGTCATAAGTTCAGATAGGGAAATAGAAAAATCAGCATGGAAGGAAAACTGCGTGCCAGTTAGTTCTGATATTTTTTGGGATATACTAAACGGAGAAGAATATTATTTTGAAAAACCAAAGGGAATAACACTGTCAAAAAGACAAAAAGCTATTCAAAGAACAATAATGAAATTAATATGATGTCATTTTTTAAATTACCACCAGCATTTCAAATCAATACAATTTTTTTTGCAGGGATGGCGTTTTTAGTAATGATTTTTTCCTCAAAAGTGCCATCTTGGACAAATTTTTTTGTTCTTTATGCATCTATGGCAGTGGGTCAAGTCTTTTTATCTAAAATTCCCAATACTCCCTTTATCTCTTTTATAAAAAATATATATTTCCCAACATTTTCTGTTCTTGTAGCCTTTGACACTATAGGAGAACTTGTGCCTTTGATAAATCCAGGAGATATTGACCATATTCTGCTTGAGCTTGATTATAAGATTCTTGGGTTTTATCCATATCTTTCGTTGCAACAAATACAATCTCCAATTATAACGGAAATCATGCAGATGTCTTATTGCGTTTATTATATTATGCCTTTTACAATCGGCATTTATCTTTTAATAAAAAAGGACAAGACAGAATTTCACAGAGCCCTATTTCTTCTACTTTTATGTTATTATTTATCATACATTGGATATATTTTATTCCCTGCATTAGGACCAAGATTCATCCTTGCCGATGGTTTAAAACCACTTAAGGGTTTGTTATTTGCAGAAAATATCAACAGCTTCCTTAACTACCTTGAAGGAATTAAAAGGGATGCATTCCCGAGTGGTCATGTTGCAATATCTCTTGTGGTTCTGCACATTATGTGGAAAAACAGTAAAAAGCTTTTTTATATATTTTTGCTCCCTGTAACGCTTCTCATAGCCTCAACTGTATATTGCAGATATCACTATTTTGTTGATGTTTTAGGGGGTTTTGCCTTAACAGTTGTAACTTTATTAATTGGTAATTTATACTATAATTTTTGGTTGGTGAAAAATGGAAGTTCCTTTTTTAAAAGATAAGGATGGTTATTTTTTGAAAATTTTTGTTAAACCAGGGGCAAAAACTTCAGGTATAGAGGAAATTGAAGGAGATACAATCAAAATCAAAGTAAGATCACAGCCTCATGATGGACTTGCAAATAAAGAACTCTTAGAAGTTTTGGCTGAATTTTTAAGTGTGCCAAAATCCAAAATTGAAATTGCAAGGGGAAAAACATCCAAGCATAAAATTATAAGGATAAAAGGAGAAATATCTTGATAGAAAGCCTTACTGGATACGGAGCATCTGAAAAGGGAATTTTTAGGGTAGAGGCAAAATCACTCAATCATCGTTTTCTTGAGATTAATGTCAAACTACCTACTGTACTATCTAAACACGAGATAGACATTAGAAATTTAGCAAAGGAGAATTTTCAAAGGGGAAAGATTGATATAATTGTTTCCATTAATCAGAAAGAAAGGATTGGCAAAGTCTATCTTAATAAGGAACTTGCTGCTCAACTGTATTCTGCATTCATTGATTTAAAAAAAGACCTGAGCATTCTTGGTTCAATTGATCTTTCAATATTCTCTAATTTCAAGGAACTATTTATTTATGAGGAAGAATCCCCTGATGTTAGTACTTTGATGCTTGCAGTAAATGAAGCCCTTGATGGACTAAAGCAGATGAGGATAAAAGAAGGTGAGATCATAAAAGGCAGTTTGATAGAAATATTGGAAAATCTCGAAAAGAACGCAATGGAATTAGAAAGACTTGTTGACATAAGTTATAATAATTACATAAGCACTTTAAAAGATAGAGTGACAGAGTTAATAGAGCAGAATAATCTTGATGAAAAAAGAGTCTTTGAGCAGATTATTATATATGCTCAGAAGGTAGACATAAAGGAAGAAGTGGATAGGTTAAAAAGTCATCTTACTCAGTTTAAAGAAACAATTTTAAAAGGTGGAGTGGTGGGGAAAAAATTAGATTTTCTACTTCAAGAAATCAACAGAGAAACAAATACAGTACTTGCGAAATCTGAAGATATAAATGTAAAAAATCTGGCTATTGAGATAAAAACTCAAACAGAAAGATTAAAAGAACAAATTCAAAATATCCAGTGACCATGCTTGTTAATATTGGTTTTGGAAATATTGTTTTTCTCTCAAGAATAGTTGCTATTGTAAATCCCAACTCTTCACCGATAAAAAGAATGAAAGATGAGGCAAAGCAAAGAGGTAAACTTATTGATGCGACTGAAGGAAGAAAAACTCGCTCTATTATTATTACAGATAGTGATCATGTTATTCTTAGTGCCTTGCAGGTTGAAACTATCCTGCAAAGAATAAATGAATTAAGCAGGTCTGAAGATGACAGGTTATAGAAAAGGAATTTTATTTGTAATTTCTGCACCATCTGGAACTGGAAAAACTAAGATATGTGAAAGATTGCTCAAGACTTTGCCAAATTTAAAAATGAGCATTTCACATACAACAAGAAGTCCTCGTCAAGATGAAAAAGACGGGGTGCATTATTTTTTTGTTAATAGAGAGCAGTTTGAGAAAATGATACAAAATGACGAATTTGTTGAATGGGCTGAGGTATATGGAAACCTTTACGGGACTTCAAAAAAAATGATTAATGATTTAATAAATAAGGGCGTAGACATATTACTTGACATTGACACACAGGGAGCAAAAAATATAAAAAAGCTCTATCCAGATAGTGTATTAATTTTTATTCTTCCTCCATCTGTTGAAGAACTTGAAAGGAGATTAAAGAACAGAAACGAAGATTCAGAAACAATCAAAAAAAGATTATCTAAGGCTGCAGATGAAATTGCCCAATATGAATTTTATGATTACGCAGTAATAAATGATAATCTTGAAATAGCAACAGATGAAGTTTTAAGTATAATAAATGCGGAAAAATTGAAAGTCAGTAGAATAGATAAATCTAAAATAGAAAAAATCTTACAAAAATAAGGGGGTTAACATGCAGAAAAAAGACACTTTTATGGACATTATATCGCTGCCAATAGAGCTTGACAGGAAGGTAATTGACAGCAGATATAGGCTTGCCAGAGTAGCAGCCCAAAGAGCAGCAGAACTTTCCTTAGGAGCTGACCCTAAGATTGAGCAAAAAGCTAAAAAGGTCACAACCACAGCAATTCTGGAAGTTTTATCTGGAAAAATAAGTTATCTAACAGGGGATGAAGCTCTCCACATAAAAGAAAAGATAGACAAAATTGACATTAAGAAGATGCTGGAGGAAAAAAGAAGAGCTATTCCTGATATATCAGAACTTGAAAAGGATCTTAAAGTGTATCTTCATGGCAAAGAATCTGCTGAAAAAATGTTAGAAGAGCTTTTTGGGGAAGAATCAGACAATGCAGCAGAAAATTCCGAGCAAAATGAATAATTAATCTGAAACAGTATGTTACTTAAAAATAAAAAAATTGTTCTTGGAATCACAGGGAGTATAGCTGCTTATAAAATATTTGAACTTATCAAACTTTTTAAAGATGCTGGAGCTGATATTATTCCTGTGATGACAAAAAATGCTTCATATTTTGTTACACCATTAAGCATAGAAATTGCTTGTGGCAATAAAGTGCTAAGTGATATGTTTGAAACTCTGATGTCTCATATTGAGCTTGCCAAAGAGGCAGATGTGTTTGTCATAGCTCCAGCAACAGCAAATTTTATAAATAAATACGCCTGTGGTATAGCAGATGACCTGCTTTTAACAGCCTCTCTGGCATGCAGAGGTCCTGTAATTATCGCGCCAGCAATGAATTGGAGAATGTATCAGGCAGCCCAGACTCAAAAAAACATAACATACCTTAGAAGCATAGGTGTTAATTTTGTAGAGCCTGAAGAAGGCTCTCTTGCCTGTGGTGAGGAAGGGAAAGGAAGGCTTGCATCAATAGATAAAATTTTTGAGGCAGTTATAAATGTTTTTACAGATAAAGATTTAAAAAATGAGCAAATTCTCGTTACCTCTGGCCCTACAAGACAGTATATTGATCCGATAAGATTTATTACAAACAAATCTTCAGGCAAAATGGGATATGCTTTAGCTAAAGCAGCATATCGGAGAGGAGCAAAAGTAACATTAATTAGTGGACCTACATCAATACAACCACCAATTGTTGACAAACTTGTATATGTAGAGACAACCAATGAAATGTTAAAAGCAGTTATGCAAAAAATCAAGTCTTCAACAATTCTTATAATGGCAGCAGCTCCCCTTGACTTTGAACCAGAAAAATACCATAAAACTAAAGTGGATAAAAAAGCTTTAAAGTCAATTTCTCTTAAGCTATGCCCCGACATTTTAAAAGAAGTTGCTCAACTCAGAACAAAACCTTTTACTGTAGGATTTGCCGCAGAGGCAGGATTAAATATTGAGAGAGCTAAAAAGAAGTTTAAAGATAAAAAACTTGACATGATTGTTCTTAACAACATACTTGGCGAAAATGGAGCCATGGGCTCAGAAACTAATCAGGCAATAATTATTTACAAAAAAAATAATGAATTTTATGAAGAGAAAACAGAATTACTTTCAAAACAAGAGCTCGCCGATGTAATTCTCTCAAAAATTAAGGAGTTAAAAGTTGAAAAGCAGATATAAAATTCGCCAAAAAAAGATATTAGATAAATATTTTTCAGGAATTGATGGTTTTTTAATCACAAATATAAAAAATATCAGGTATTTAACAGGTTTTACTGGAAGCTTTGCCTTACTGCTTCTTACAAAAGAAAAAGACATTTTGATTGTTGATTTTAGGTATTTTGAACAGGCAAAAAAAGAGACAAATTCTCAAATAATCCTTCTTGATTTTTCGCAAAAATGGTTTGATGCTATTAAAAAAATTTGCTCGGAAAATGCAATAAAAAAACTTGGCTTTGAAGTCACATGCACTTATGATATGTATAATTTGCTTAAAAAAAATCTTGAGAACATTGAGCTTGTGCCTGTTGAATATGCAGTTGAAGAAGTTAGAGCTATAAAAGATTCAGATGAGATTTTATGCATAAAAAAAGCTGTAAAAATAGCTGAAAAGGCTTTTTTAAGAGTAAAACCTTACATAAAAGAAGGAAAAACCGAGAGAGAGATTGCATTAAGACTTGAGCATTCAATAAGAAAGCTTGGCACTCAGATTTTACCTTTTCCTGTGATAGTTGCCTCCGGAGAAAACTCAGCGATGCCTCATTGGAGAAACTCCGAAAGAAAACTTAAAAAAGGAGACTTTGTGATAATTGACTGGGGAGCAGAATACAATGGCTATTTTTCAGACATGACAAGAACATTTGTAATTGGACAGCCAAACAAAAAGCAAATAGAAATTTACAATATTGTCAATGAGGCAAGAAAAAAGGCAATTGAAGCTTGCAAAACAGACATTAAAGCAAAAAAAATTGATGAAGTTGCAAGAGATTTTATAAAAGATGCAGGATATGGGGAAATTTTTGGACATTCAACAGGACATGGAGTTGGTTTGGATGTGCACGAGTTACCCAAAATAAGCACTACTTCAGAAAATTTGCTTGAATGTGGTATGATTTTTACAATTGAGCCCGGAATTTACATTGAAGGATTCGGAGGAGTGAGAATAGAAGACATGGTGCTTGTAAGAAAAAATTCTATAGAGGTTCTTACAAATATCTCAAGGGAATTAGAAATTTTATAGGAGGTGGGAAATGATTTCAACTAATGAGTTTAAAAAGGGGTTAAAAATTGAATACAAAGGAGAGCCATATGAAATCATTGACTTTCAACATGTTAAAATGCAACAAAGGGCTCCGATTGTAAGGACAAAAATCAAAAGTCTGAAAACAGGAAGAGTGCTTGAGGAGAATTTTCCTGCTGGTGAGAAATTTGAAAAGCCTGAAACTGAAGAGAAAAAAATGCAATATCTTTACGCACAGGGAGATTCTTATGTTTTTATGGACATGGAAACCTTTGATCAAATCTCAATCCCTAAGAAGAGAATAGGAGAAGCAATATACTACATAAAAGAAGAAATGATTGTTGATGTGCTTTATTACAAAGGCGAGCCCCTTGTTATTGAGCCTCCAATGTTTGTTGAATTAAGAGTAGCAGAAACAGAACCTGCTTTCAGAGGAGATACAGCTTCAGGAGGCACTAAGCCTGCAAAACTTGAAACAGGGCTTGTTGTAAAAGTTCCTTTTCATATTCAGGTAGGAGACCTATTAAAAATAGATACAAGGACAGGAGAATACATAGAGAAAGTAAAGGAGTAAGTGATGGAACTTGAAGATATAAAAGATATCATATCCTTTCTCAAGGATACGGATGTTACAGAGTTAAACATAGAGAAAGAAGGCTTTAAAATAAGAATAAAACGGGGCTACATATATGGTCCTGTTGAGATTACAAAAACAATAAAAACATCAGAAGAAGTTCCTCTATCTCAAGAGGCAAAAAAAGAAGAAGAACATCTTCATACAATCACCTCTCCTTTAGTTGGAACTTTTTATAGAACTCCCTCGCCCGATTCACCACCTTTTGTTGAAATTGGTACAAGAGTTGAAAAAGGTCAAGTTTTATGTATAATAGAGGCAATGAAAATAATGAATGAAATTGAAAGTGATGTATCCGGAATTGTGAAGAAAATTTTAGTTGAAAATGGACAACCTGTAGAGTACGGTGAACCTTTATTTTTAATTGAGGTTGGATAAATGGAGCTTTTCAAAAAAATTCTTATTGCCAACAGAGGAGAAATCGCTGTTAGAATTATCCGTGCATGCAGAGAACTCGGCATTAAAACAGTTGTGGTTTATTCAGAAGCTGACAAAGACTCTCTTCATGTTAAGCTTGCTGATGAAGCAATATGTATAGGTCCTGCAAATCCTGCTCAAAGCTATTTGAACATTACAGCAATTTTGTCTGCTGCAGACATAACAGATGCAGAAGCAATTCATCCGGGATATGGGTTTTTGTCGGAAAATGCTCAGTTTGCAGAGGCATGCATCAATTCAGGAATAACTTTTATCGGTCCCACACCTGAAAACATCCGTATAGGTGGAGATAAAATTAAGGCAAGACAGATATTGAAGAAAAAAGGCGTGCCTGTTGTTCCCGGAAGTGACGGACCTGTTACCTCAGAGGAAACTTGTATGAAAGTAATCAAAAAAATCGGTTTGCCTGTAATACTTAAGGCTTCTGCTGGAGGTGGTGGCAGAGGCATGAGAATAGTTACAGAAGAAAAGGACATAGAACAGGCATTTTTTATGGCTCAAAGAGAAGCTTTGGCAGCTTTCGGAAATGGAGAGCTTTACATTGAAAAATATTTTCCAAAGGTCAGACACATTGAAATTCAAATCCTCTCTGACAAACAAGGTAACATAATCCATCTTGGGGAAAGGGACTGTACAATTCAAAGGAGGCACCAGAAACTTCTTGAGGAAGCTCCTTCTCCTGTTTTGAACGAAAAATTAAGGAAAAAAATTGGTGAATACGCAACAAAAGCAGCTAAAGCCTTAAAATATAAAAATGCAGGAACTTTTGAATTTATTGTAGATGACGAACTTAATCCATATTTTATAGAAATAAATACAAGAGTGCAAGTTGAGCATCCTGTAACAGAGGAAATTACAGATATTGATATAATAAAAGAGCAAATCAAAATAGCTAAGGGACTTCCTCTTTCAATTAAGCAGTCTCAGATTAAGTTTAAAGGACATGCTATAGAATGCAGAATAAATGCTGAGGATCCTGAGAAATTTACTCCTTCACCGGGAATAATAGAGTTTCTTCATCTTCCCGGAGGACCTGGCATAAGAGTGGATAGCTATCTCTATGATGGATGCAAGGTTTCTCCTTATTACGACTCGCTTGTTGCAAAAGTTATAGCAAAAGGAACAAACAGACAAGAAGCCATAGTAAGAATGAAAAGAGCTCTTGAAGAAACAATTATAAGTGGTATAAAAACAAATATTCCGTTTTTTTTAAAATTGCTACAGCATCCAGATTTTATCAAGGGGAAATTCTTTACTAACTTTATTCAAAATATGAATAACAATGAAAAATCATAAACTACCTTCAATTTGCCTCATTGCCTCATCAAAGGATTTCCCCAAAATAGAGATAGCCCTAAAAGCAGGCATTCGCTGGATTCAGTTCCGCGAAAAAGATTTATCAAGAAAAGAAATTTTACAATATGCCTATCAGTTAAGAGATATAACTTCAAAGTACAATTGTCTTTTAACAATAAATGACTATACTGATATTGCCATTGCGGTAAAGGCTGATGGAGTTCATGTTGGTCAAGATGATTTACCCGTAGAGGTTGCGAAAAAAATTTTTTCTGGTATAATTGGATTGTCAACTCATAATATTGAAGAAGCAATTGATGCACAGCAAAAAGGAGTTGATTACATTGGATTTGGTCCAATTTTTTATACAAAGACTAAAAAAGAAGCTCTTGCACCCAGAGGGCTTGATATGCTATCTTTTATTCTAACAAATGTAAAAATACCTGTTTTAGCAATTGGTGGAATAAAGAGCGAAAATTTAGGGGAACTAAAAGAGATTGGGTGCAGTTATGTAGCAGTAAGTTCAGGAATTTTAGAAGGGGATGTGGTAAAAAATGTTGAAAAATTTTTTAAAATTTTTTAAATTATAACATGAAAAAAAATTTGTTTGAAATTATGACAAAAATATTTAATAACAAAGAAACAGGTGTGTTATCATTAGCTTTTGCTGAAGAGAGTAATTTATTTAAATTTTACTTTAAAGATGGTGAAATTTATCACGTTTCGTTTGGATTAAAAAAAGGGAATCCATGTTTAAAAGAAATAGAAAAGAAAGAACCAACTTCATATAATTTTGTGTCTAATATAACAATAGATATTAAAAGCAATGATTTACCAACCACAGAAAAAATTATTGAATATATAAAAAATTTAAATAAACAAGTGTCTGCTGAAGAACCTTTCTCAATTAAATCGTTAGAATTTCAAAAAATTAAAGATTCTATTAAAATAGCTTTGATAAGGCAAATTGGACCAATAGGAGGAAAAATATTAGAAAAATATATAGTTGAGAAATGGACTCCTTCTAATCCTCTTACAAAAGATGATATTTTAAGGCTTGTTGAAATGTTAAAAGACGAAATTGAAGACCCTTTATCAAAAAGAGAGTTTCTTGCTGAAGTAAATAAATTATTGGAGGTATATAAATGAAAAAATTTGAACTTGGTTTAAAAACAGGTATAGCTTTACCACTTTTAGGGACGTTAATTATTGGTCTGACTTTATTATTTCTATTTAACTATGTGAATACAATGAAAGAATTTAAAGACAGAGAAGAAGTAAGCATCAAAACAGCTGTTAATACAGCTAAAGCTTTCCTTGAAATTACTGCTCTTCATTATCAGCAAATGGCTGGATTTGTAGCAAACATGCCAGATGTCCAAGAGATAGTCAATAAAAAAGACAGAAACAAATTAATTGATAAATTTTTACCTTCCTTTAATTACCTAAAAGAAAATTTTGGCGTTTCCCAATTTCATTTTCATGTACCACCTGCTATTTCGCTTTTAAGACTTCACA
>JBEPZQ010000033.1:0-8406 GCA_041640755.1 Thermodesulfovibrio sp.
AGTGATCTCCCTTTAGGAGAGAAGAAAAACGAGATTGCCACGCCTCACCTTCGGTGAGGCTCGCAATGACGGATAAAAAATATGCGGTCACCCTCGCAATGACGGGGAAAAAACGGTAGGCTCGCAATGATCTCCTTGTCCGTCATTGCGAGGGTGCCTGAGCACCCGAAGCAATCCCTAAAACCGCCAAATCTCACCTTCTGGTATTTTTAGCGGCAGAAATAATTCCTAATACAAAAAACATCTTACTCTTCTGCCATTTAGGCTTTTAAGCTCAGGTACTTCTTCTTGGCATACTGGCATTTTGTATTGACATCTATTGTAAAATCTGCATCCCTTTAAAGACCAAGCATTTCTGTCTTCAGTGGTGATTTTTAGAATTTTTGGTCTTGGTCTCCTATGAAATCCTGGAATGCTTCCTAAAAGTATTTTTGTGTATGGATGAAGAGGTTCTTTAAATATTTCCTCAGTCTTTGCTTCCTCAACAATTCTTCCAAGATGCATTACTGCTATTTTATTGCCTACTGAGCGGACTATATTTAAATCATGGGTTATAAGCAAAATAGCCATTTTCCTTTTTTCTCTAATCATCATTAATTGATTAAGGATAGATGCCTGAAGTGAGATGTCAAGGGCTGAAAGAGGCTCATCTGCTATCAGGATTTCTGGCTCATGGATTAAAGCTCTTGCTATGGCAACTCTTTGACGCTGTCCACCACTTAGTTGATGAGGATATCCATCCAGAAGACTTTCATGTAAGCCTATCTCTTCAAAAAGGGATTTAATTTTTGCTTCAGCTTCCTTTTCTGAGTATCTTTTATGTATCTTCAGAGGCTCATGAACAATTGAAAAAATCCTCATTCTTGGATTTAATGAGGCATAGGGGTCTTGAAAAACTACTCCTATGGATTGGTGATAAGCCTTTAATTCATTTTTGTTCATCTTCCAGATATCTTTATCTTTAAAAAATATCTCTCCGTTGTCAGGTTTTATTAGCCTTAAAAAAAGTTTCCCTACAGTTGATTTTCCTGAACCGCTTTCACCAACAAGGCAGAAAAAGTCGGTATTTTCTATTTCAAGGTTTAAATCCTCTACTGCTGGAATGGTGATAGTTTTTAGCTTAAAACTTTTATAGAGTGCCCTTGTTTTGATTATTGACAACCTAAGTCTCCCAGATACTAAATTCCTCAATAAGTCTTAGTCCAGTGTAGTAACAGCACATTTCGTGGTCAAAATTATTGATGAAAGACCTTTCAACACCGTCCTCAAAAATAATTCTCACAATGCACAATCCACCGGGCAGGGAAGATGTTTTCTCTTCAATGACTTCTCCGACGCCCCAATAGGCATAATGAATGTGCCTTACTTTATCACCAAGTTTTAAATAAGTTCGTGGTCTCATTTTTTAATTATACCATTTGCATAGCACAGGATAATAAGCTTAAAATACAATCATGAATGTATTGATTCGTGGGGTGAATTGGCTTGGGGACGCTGTGATGAGCCTGCCTGCTGTTCGTGCTATTAGAAAATTGCATCCCGATGCAAAAATATCAATTATGGTTAGAAAAAGTGTGTCTGAACTTTTTTTAAATGAAAATGCAATTGACGATATTATCATTTACGAAAGGGGATTAAGGGGAAAACTTAAAGCAATCAAGGAAATAAGAGAAAGGGGATTTCAGAGGGCATATCTTCTTCAAAATGCTTTGGATGCCGCTTTGATAACTTTTCTTGCAGGTGTTCCCGAAAGAATTGGCTGGGACAGAGACTTAAGAGGTCCTTTTCTCACTCATCCTGTTCCCTACAATGGAGAAGACAGAAAAATGCATCATATAGATTATTTCTTTGAAATTCCGAAAAGATTTAATCCATCTTTAAGCCCGGAATATCCGTGGATTAATGTTTCACTTGAAAAAAGAGTTTCTGCAAGAAAGGAATTAAGGCGACTCAGCAGACCAATTCTTGCAATTGCACCCGGTGCAAAATATGGTAACACAAAAAAATGGGATACAGATAAATTTTTGGAAATCATTAGAAGATTTACAAAAAATTACGGCTCCGTTGTAATATTCGGGCAATCAGGAGATGGTTTTGCATTTAGCAAAAAAGAGGAGAAGGAGTTTGAGGATAGAGTTTTTGATTTTACAGGAAAAACCTCGCTTACTGAGTTGATAGCTCTGCTTAGTGAATGCGATTTATTGCTTTGCAATGACTCAGGAATTATGCATCTGGGATATGCTCTTGGCGTGCCTCTTGTTGCAATTTTTGGTTCAACCTCGGCAGAGCTTACAGGTCCTCCTCGTTTTGCTGGTAATGTTATAAAAGCTAACATAGATTGCTCTCCATGTTTCAAAAGAAAATGCTCTCATATGAATTGCATGAAATCAATAGATGTGGAAGAGGTGTGGGAGGCTATTTTACAAATCATCCCAAATAAAAAAGCTATATTTTTTGACAGAGACGGAACTTTATGCAAAGATGCAAATTATCTTAGCAGGTGGGAAGACTTTGAAGTTTTTCCTGACATTGAAAGCCTGAGAGAACTCAAAGATTTAGGTTTTCTTCTTATAGGCATTACAAACCAGTCAGGCATTGCAAGGGGATTGATAAAAGAAGATTTTGTCAAAGAGGTTAACAATCTATTTATTGAAAAGTATGGCTTTGATGACTTTTTCTACTGCCCCCATCATCCTCAGGAAAAATGCTTTTGCAGAAAGCCAAATCCTGTGATGGCTATCATTGCAAGATATAAACACAGGATTGATTTTAAAAGCTCCTATGTTGTGGGAGACAAACAATCAGACATAGAACTTGGTGAAATGATAGGAGCAAAGGGTATTTTGATTGGAAGGGATGCGAAAAATCTGAAAGAAGTGGTTGAGATAATTAAAAATGCTGAACGGCAATGAAAAAATCTTAATCGTAAAGCCCAGTTCTTTGGGAGATATTATTCACTCACTGGCTTTTTTGAATGCCTTGAAAGAAAATTTTCCAGAGACTGTGGTTCACTGGATTGTAGCAAAAGAATTTGAAGACCTGCTCACAGAGCATCCTTTGATAGATAAAGTAATTACAATTGACAAAAGTAAATGGAAGAAGATTAAAAATTTGCTGGATACAATAAAAGCATTTTCTCATCTGGGTGCAGAGTTAAAAAAAGAAAAATATCAACTCACTGTTGACCTTCAGGGACTTCTCAGAAGCGGAATAATTACATGGATAAGCAATGCTCCATTAAAAATTGGATTTAAAGAAGCACGGGAGTTAAGCCCTTTTTTTTACAACAAAAAAATATCTGCTTCCGTAGAATTGCACGCTGTGCTAAGATATCTTGAAATGGCAAAAGCAATTGGATGCAAAATTAATTCTATAAAATTTCCTCTACCGCCTTATAAACCTCCAGTGTGGCTTAAAGATTATGAAAAATACATTGTTTTGATTCCTTCTGCCAGATGGCAATCAAAGAATTGGCCCCTTCCATACTATGTGGAGCTTGTAAAAATGTTTGATAATCCATTTCTCATCGTTGGCTCACGCTCTGATGAAGATTTAGCCAAAAGAATTGAGGAATACTCACAAGGAAAGGCAAAGTCAGTGGCTGGAAGGACAACACTGAAAGAACTTATTGGTGTCTTTAAAAAATCTCTTTTTGTTATAACTCCAGACACAGGCACAATGCATCTTGCAGTTGCCTCTGGTAAAAGGGTTGTTGCTCTGTTTGGACCTACATCTGCAAACAGAACAGGACCATTTGGAAAGGGGCATATTATCATAAAATCTGAAAAACCTTGCAGTCCTTGTTTCAAGAAATTCTGTCCAACTCAGGATTGCATGAAAGAGATTACTCCAAAAAAAGTGTATGATATAATAACTGAAAACTGGGAGGAACTATGCAGTATCAAAAAGGACAAACAGGAAGAATATTTATAGCTAAATTTGAAGACAAGGAGAACCCTCTTCAACAGATAACAGAACTTGCAAAAAAGGAAAATATCCGTTCTGCAATCTTTTGGCTGATTGGTGGACTTAAGGGAGGTAGATTTGTAGTTGGACCAAAATCCGATGAATTACCACCTGAGCCCATATGGCGAGAAATATCTGGAAACAATGAAATATTGGGCATTGGAACTATATTCTGGCATAAGGATGAGCCTAAAATACACATTCACGGAGTTTATACAAGAGAAGACAATGTCAAAATGGGATGCTTAAGGGAAAATGCAGAAGTTTTTCTGATTCTTGAAGCTGTTATTATGGAGATTGTTGATGTAAATGTAACGAGAGAGCTTGATGAAAAATCAAAAATGGTTTTGCTTAAGGTTTAAATGGTTAGAATAAAAATCTGCGGTATTACAAACATTGAAGATGCGTTCTGGGCTGTAGAATGCGGAGCGGATGCCATAGGTTTTGTTTTTTATAAAAAAAGTCCAAGATATATACCACCTCAAGATGCTGGGAAAATCATCAAAGCCCTTCCTCCCTTTGTAAATACAGTCGGAGTTTTCGTAAATGAAGATTTAGAGACAATTAAAGAAATTATCTCTATCTCTGGAATTGATACAGTGCAACTTCATGGAGAAGAGTCTCCAGAGTTTTGCAATAATTTTCAGAGAGTTATCAAAGCTTTCAGAATTGATACGGATGGTAAACTTCCAGATGGAAAATTTTTAAAAGATGTCATGCCAAAGTTTTGTGTATCAGCCTTTTTACTTGATAGTTTCTCAAAGGATGAATATGGAGGAACAGGAAAAACTTTCAATTGGGAGATAGCAAGACAAGCAAAAGACTTTGGCAGGATTATTTTGTCAGGTGGATTAAACATATTCAATATAGAGGATGCAATAAAAAAAGTTCAGCCCTATGCTGTTGATGTATCAAGTGGAGTTGAGAGGGAAAAGGGAAAAAAAGACCCTGAGCTTGTAAAAAAATTCATTGAAAAGGCTAAATTAAAAAGCTTTAATTTTAATAAAAAGTCAGATTAAAGGAGAGTTAAATGATTACATGGTTATCCTACAATCAAGAATCTTTTCAAAAAGCAGAGGATGAAGACAAACCTGTCTTGCTACACATCTTTGCCCCGTGGAGTGAGAATTGCAAAAGAATGAAGGAAGATTTTCTGGATGACCCCCAAATCAGTGAAATAATAAACACAAACTTCGTTCCTGTTCTTGTCAATCGTGATGAAAGACCAGATATAGATTCAATTTATCAAAAAGCCTCATACATTATCGGACAGGGAAGTGGATGGCCCCTTATTTTATTGCTTACCTCTGATGCAAAACCCTTTGCTGGTATAGCTTATAGTCCAAAAGAGGGTAAAAACTATTTCATAACTATGCTAAATAATTCACTGGAACTATTCAAAACAAATAAAGAACAGATTTCAAGACGTGCCCAAATTATAATGGATGCGATTATTCCAATAGAAATTCCTCCATCCGAGATTAAAGAAGAATTAATCCATAATCCAGAAGAAGACATTGTTAAGGAGATAGATTTTGAATACGGAGGTCTTAAAAAAACTCCTAAATTTCCTCCTTTTTCCCACATTGATTTGCTTTTGTGGAAATATTGGATAAAACCAAAGCCGTGGGTTGGTGAAGCAATAGAAAAAACACTAAAAGGTATGATATCTGGTGGAATTTATGATAATGTTGAAGGAGGGTTTCACAGATACTGCACAGATATGGCATGGAAAATACCAAGCTTTGAAAAACTTGCCAGCGATAATGCGTGGCATATAATAAATTTCCTTGATGCCTATTGCCTTCTTAAAGATCCCTTTTACAGAGAAATTGCCATTGAAACAATTGACTATCTTCAAAAAAATCTGCTGACAGAGCAAGGCTTTTTTGCTGCGAGTCAGATGGCTGATGCAAAATACTATACATGGGAAGAAAAGGATTTAATGGAAATATCCGATATGACAATTACACTTGTTGATGGAAATGCAATGAAAGATAATAGATTTATTCTGCTTGGAAAAGACAGAGAAGTCATTAAACAACTGAAAGATAACCTACTACAAAAAAGAGAGAAAAAACAAAAACCTTCAGTAGACAAAACGCTTTATGCTTCAGTAAATGGAATATGCTGTGAGGCTTTCATTAAGGCATGGAGAGTAATCAAGAATAGGGAATTGTTAAACATAGCTATTGCAGCCCTTGAAAGGACACTTATGGCATTACTACATGATGGAACTCTACATAGAACTGAAGCAGGAATTCCTGCATTAATTGATGATTACGCATATTTGATTTCTGCTCTTATATCAGCCTATGAAGTGACTTCTGATGAAAAATATATTAACAATGCTTCCCAATTAATGGAGTTGGCATTAGAAAATTTATGGGATTATAAAAATGGTGGTTTTTTTGACTCACCTGAGGCAATTTTTTCAATAATGCAAAAGAATATTTATGACAGCCCATATCCTTCTTCAAATTCAATAATGATAATCAATCTATTAAAGCTGAACGCTATATTAAAAGATGAAAGATTTTTAAATCTTGCAACTGATGCATTGAAGGCATTCTCAAATACTGTATCAGCATATCTGTCTCCCTATTATGTCAAGGCTGTACTTAGTTATTTTGACCTTCTAACCTTGAATTTCCATACATCCGTAGAGTCTAAAATTGGGACAGCAACAATCTTTCAGATAACACCATTTACTGTAATTGCCCATAGGAGTTTGGAAGGTGATTATATAATACCGACTTTAGGAGAAAAACAGTTTGAACCAATTAGAACGCCTGAAGAGCTTGCGAGATTTTTAAAATTGAGCTGATAAAGTTAGGGGCAAAAATGCTTTTACATTGCTTTGATGGAGATTAAATGGACATTTTTATTTATTACGAGATTACTAAGCAATTCGAGATTAATTGCCTTTAATCATAAGAGAGAGATTGCTTCGGGACTTCGTCCCTCGCAATGACGGTGTGGTTTTGTCTTTGCGAGGATATCCCCTTTGTTGTCATTGCGAGGCATCCGTCAGGATGCCGAAGCAATCTCGCCTTTTCCCTTGCAAAGTGGGAGGAGACTGCTTCGTCGCTAAGTCTATCGTAAGCCGAAGGCGCGGCAACCTCTGGCAATGATTAATAATGATGCATCCTCGCATTAACGTTTTAGAATCTCATAATTTAGTAATCACTAAATATTGTCCACCATTTCCCATACTCCGCAGGGACATACTCCAGCGCAAAAACCACATCCAATGCATTTGTTATCATCTACAACATACTCGTATCTGCCATCTGGTTTCTCTACTCTGCTGATTGCACCCCAATAGCATGTATATTCACACATATGGCAGTCCCTGCAGGAACCGCATGAAAGGCATCTTTCTGCTTCTTGCTCAAGGGATGATGTTGCTTTGCATCTTTCATAGTAGTCAATTTTGACTCTTTCATATGGAATTCTCTCTCTTATGTCTCTTGTAATAGGTGCGTTCATAAGGAGAGCGTGTAGATATTCAGAGAGAAGTCTTCCATGTCCTATTGCATGGGTTACAAGACCAAGTCCTGTGACATCTCCTATTGCAAATACCTTTGGATTTGATGTCTGGAAAAATTCGTTAATAATGACCCATCCTCTTTCTGTATGAATCTGAGGAGGCACAAATTCAAGGTCAGGCATATCTCCAATTGCCATAATTACAAAATCTGCATCAAGGCTTGTTCCGTCTTTGAAGTAAATCTTCTTTTCCTCTGGAACATACTTTTCTGTGAATTTGGGCCAAATAATTTCTACTCCCCTTTGTTTTGCATATTGAAGCTCAGCTCCAAAGGCAGCGGGTTTTTGGATGTCAATCGCGGTTACAGATGAGGCACCGCAGAGAAATGCCTCTACACCAGCATCCATACCAACATTTCCAGCACCAATAATCACGACTTTTTTATCTGTAAGATCAATTTTTTTACCTTCATTCAATGCACGCAGAAATTCATAGGCTGAAATTGTATGTTCTGAACCGGGGAATGGAATTTTTCTTGGCTTATGAGCTCCAACTGCAATTACAACAAATTCATTTTCCTTACAAATCTGCTCAAACATTTCTTTTGTAACTTTAGTGTTTAGTCTTAGGTCTGTAACGATTTCTTTAAATCTTTCAATTTCTTTGTGAAGAATATCTTTGTTAAGTCTGTGTTCTGGAATACAAAGTTCAATTTTACCACCTATTTTATCTGTAGCTTCATAAATTGTTACACTGTGTCCTTTTAAAGTCATCTGCCATGCAACAGACATTCCAGCTGGACCTGCACCAATAACAGCAATTTTATGTCCTGTTGGTTTTGCCTTTCTAGGCGGTGGTAATTCTGCGGAAGCCTTGCCGAGCTCCTTGACTGATATGGGCATATCTATTTTTCCACGAGTACAAGACTGCATACACAGATTGGGGCA
>JBEPZQ010000033.1:8416-12001 GCA_041640755.1 Thermodesulfovibrio sp.
CTGTATTCAAGGACTAATTCTAATGCCTCTTTTACCTTTCCAAGCCTTATAAGTGCTGTTCTTTTATGGGTTGGAATATTTGTTGGACAGCTGTAAGCGCATGGAGGCAAATATTTTTCATTAGCCCAAACAGGCTTGTATCTCCGATACTCACCAGTAACAATGTATGGAATAACTGTCAGTTCATGGTCAATGTATTCAGCAAATATTCCACCCTGACCAACTTCTTTTTCCCAGTAATCTTTTCTGAAATCCTCCATAGAAATCTTGAACCATCTTCTTTGTCTTCTTTCCTGAGGTGTATACGGAACAAGTTTATGCCATTCAATGGGATTTTTTGTAAGTTCGTCGTAATAATCCATTCTCTCAATTGCAGTAAGAAATGGTTTAAGATTTTCGCATAACCACTTCCAGTCCTGCTCACTAAGCTCCAAAAGCTTTACATCTCTTTCAGAGTAACCATCTATTTTCCCTCTAAAATAAATTACTCCACCAACCATTCCTACACACGGTCTGTATCCAAGAACGCTTCTTGGATTTCTGGGATTAACTCCGCAGATTACAGCAATACCACCAGCTTTAAACTCTGCAAAGGAGTCTCCAACATCTCTGAAATACCATGACTGCGGTGGATCAAATCTTGGATTGTGTTTTGTCATTGTATCGCATCTTGCACCACCACTTCCCTGAACATAAAGAATTCCCTGTGCTGCAGCATTCCATGCACCGTTTGTGGCATCACCAAGCACTGTAATCTTAGCTCCACAGTTTAGCCATCCAACATCATCCGAGACACCGCCTTTAACCAGTATTTCTGTCCCAAACATTCCCATTGAACCGCATCTCTGACCAACTGGTCCTTCTACAGTAATCTTTACAGGTTCACCCTGTGGAAAAATTCTCCCACCGATACCGTGCTGTCCGTCTGCAAAGATGTGAAGATTTCTTGCTCCCTGTCTCACTGATTCCTGAATAAATTCTTCAAGTATTCTGGATGGAATTCTTTTTCCCTTTACATTTCCATAAATGGTCACACTTTTTTCGTCAGTCCATTTTACAACTTCTTCATAGGCTATGATTGATTCATGCAAGCCAATTTTTGGCATTTCTTTTTTAATTGTTTTCTTAACAGGCATAGCTTATCTCCAACCTTTCTGCCATTGCTTTATCATCTATACTTAATCCGTCTGACATTCCAATTGGAAGCTCTGTACTTCTTCCCATAGGTGCAAATATTTTCTTAAGCTCTGTGTCAGCAGCCTTGAATACCTCAACAACCCTTTCTGCTACTTTATCGGGATCAAGACGCCTATAAAGTTTAGGGTCTTGTGTTGTGATGCCTTTCGGGCATTTTCCAGTATTACATAAGTTACATCTGTTGTATTCATCTCCAAGACAGCCAGCTGCCGCTTGCATTATGTATTTTCCAATTGCCACAGCTGATGCACCAAGCATTATGAGCGCTGCAGCATTTGCTGCGAGGTTTCCTTTTTTACCAATTCCACCAGCAGCAATCAACGGAAGTTCGTTCTGCTTTCCTTGCTTTACAAGGTCAAGGTAGCATTCTCTTATGTTTGAGGCAATTGGATGTCCCATTTTGTCAAGTGATACATTATACGCTGCACCAGTTCCACCGTCTTCACCGTCTATGCATAGAGCAGCGGCATATGGATTCCTTGCAAGATTGTTAAGCACTGCCTTTGCTGTTTTTGTTCCTGAAATCTTCGGATAAACTGGGATTCTAAAACCAAATGCCATTGACATTGACTGTATCATTTTCATAACAGCCTCTTCAATGGAGTATTTTGTTTGATGAGTAGGTGGAGAGGGCAGGTCAACATATTTTGGAACTCCTCTTATCTCTGCAATCAATTTTATCACCTTTGGAGCCATCAAAAGTCCACCATCACCGGGCTTTGCACCCTGTCCGTATTTTATTTCTATGGCAGCAGGGTCTTCTGTCATATGCGGTAATGTATGAATTATGCTGTCCCATCCAAAGTATCCTGATGCAATCTGAAGTATAAAGTATTTAACATAACGGGATTTAAGAAGTCTTGGCGGAAATCCGCCTTCACCAGAACACATTACAACAGGAAGTCCTTCAACTTCATTCAAATACGCAACTCCCATAGCAAGTCCTTCCCACATGTAAGGTGATAAAGCTCCAATTGACATGCTTCCAATCATAATCGGAAATATCTCTCTTACTGGAGGGATGAATTTGCCTGATGATTTATCAACAACAAGTTTTCCATCTTCAACTTTTAAGGGAAGTTCTTCAGGTGGCAGAATTCTGCCAATGTATGAACGGACTCTGAACTCGTGTCTACCTGCATCAAGCGCTGGGTCTGTAAGCATTGAAATACGGGTAAATTTCAATCTATCAAGGGTAGACACTGCTGGGTCATTACGCCTTCCGCCTCTTTTGTATGCTTCACCACCGATATTTTTAAAGAATAGGAACTTGTGCTGAGGGTTGTACTCAGGCTCAATGGCATTATTGGGACATACAAGGGCGCACATGGCACATCCGCAGCAGTAATTTTCAATTTTATTTACCTGCTCAATCACATGTATAATTCTTCTTACAGGTCTTGGCTTTGGTGTTTCTCCGCCTGATTCAATAACTCGTGTGTATTTGACAGATGCCTTAATTGCGCCTTGAGGGCATACAGCTAAACACTGCCCACAACGCTTGCAACGGTCATCTCTCCAGCGAACAATATAGGGAAATTCTTTAATAGTTAATTTATGATTATAATCAAGCATTAAGCCTGAAGCTGGTTCCATACTTTTACCTCCTTTGCCTCTGGTGAGACAATCACCATGTCGTATTTCATTGGATAAATATCCTGGGATTTATCTCTTTCAGGAATAACTTTATCAAGTCCGCATAGCTCAGACATCAAAGCATATTTGCCTTTAACTCCTCCAACTACACCGGGTCTTAATTTTTTAGAATCTTGCACCATAAAGCAAGTTCCATCTGGAGTAAAACCAATTACCATATTGGGTCCATCAATGCATAGCGGTCTTAGAGATTGCTTTATAAGTGCCAGTGCTTCTCTGTCACTTCTTTGCTCAATTTCTTCCCATTTAAGAGGAGTGATTACATCTTTGTAATATGTAAGCGGAAATTTGAGCTGTCTGACAATATAATGAAGTATATGGGTAAAAACCTCACTGTCTGAATTGTATCCCATATATCCTATAATTTTTCTGTGCATAAGAAACTCTTTTATTGGGACAAATGCTGTATTTTCACCGTTTGTCATCGTGCAGTATCCCTGTATGAAAAATGGATGACAGGCATAAAGATATATCTGATAATTTGTGTTTTGTCTTCCCTGCGCAAAAATTATCTTTGCCTTGAGGATATCTTTGTCAAGCCCGAAAAATTCAGCCACTTCAAGTGGATCGCCGACTTCCTTTAAGGTTATCACATCAGGATAAAAGGAAAAGACAAAAATTGATTCATCTGCCTCTCCCATTTTCCTTAAGGTAACTCGGGTATTCATCAGAAGGTCTTCTTTTTCTTGAATATACTTATCTTTCCACTCGTCAGGATAGTCATAGGCAGCA
>JBEPZQ010000034.1:0-11857 GCA_041640755.1 Thermodesulfovibrio sp.
GATAAATCTAAGCTGTCTTTTTTTATGGATTTGATATATAATTAAATTTAAGATGATAACATTTTCCAATGTTTACAAATACTATGACTCCCTATCAATTCTTAATAATGTTAGTTTTCATATTAATAAAGGCGAACTTGCGTTTATTACAGGACCATCTGGAGCTGGGAAAACTACTCTGTTGAAGCTAATATTTGGAAGTGAAATTGCTAATGAGGGACAGATAAAGGTGGGGGATTTTGATCTTTCAAATATTAAACAATCACAAATTCCTTTTTTACGAAGATTTGTTACCTTTGTTTTTCAGGATTTTAAACTTAGACAAGACTTAACAGCTTTTGACAATATCGCACTTCCGCTAAGAATACTGGGAGAAAGAGATATAAAACAAAAAGTTTTAGAAGCTTTAAAAGATGTCGCTTTAAGACACAAAGCAGATAAACTTGTAAGAACCTTATCAGGAGGAGAACAGCAAAGAATAGCAATAGCAAGAGCTATAATTACAAAACCTCAGATAATACTTGCCGATGAACCAACTGGCAACCTTGATCCTGAAACATCGCAGGAAATTATGGGGCTTTTTAAAAGAATAAATTCACAGGGATGCACAGTTTTAATAGCAACGCACAATCCCGAGCTTTTTGCAAATAGTCCTTACAGGGTTTTAACTTTAAAGGAAGGAAAAGTCATAGAATGACAGAGCATATCAAATCTGCAATTAAAGGGCTTTGGAGCAACAAGTAT
The DNA here is from genome assembly GCA_041640755.1 of Thermodesulfovibrio sp. Classification (GTDB taxonomy): domain Bacteria; phylum Nitrospirota; class Thermodesulfovibrionia; order Thermodesulfovibrionales; family Thermodesulfovibrionaceae; genus Thermodesulfovibrio. The sequence continues at coordinate 745 of JBEPZQ010000034.1, forward strand.
CCTGCTTTGGTAGCAACTATTAGTATTGGCATATATTTTTTCATAATAACTTGCTTTTTTGCGTTACTGTATAACCTTGAAATTTTTACAAAAAAACTATCCACAAAGGCATCCATAGTAATCTATTTGAAAAACGATACAAAGGAGGAGGAGGTATCTTCCTTGATGAATGAATTAAAAAGAATGCAGTCCTTCTCCAGTTTGCGATATATTTCAAAGGAAGATGCTCTAAAAGAAATGCGGGATATCATTGACCCTGAACTTATAAAACTCATTGGATACAATCCACTTTCAGATACTGTAGAGGTTTTTATAAAAGATGAAAGTTTGCAAAATATTGATTCAATTGTTGAAAAAATTAAAAAATTTCAGTCAGTTGAAGAGATTTATTATCCAGCTAAAATAATTACAGGACTGAAAATAATTAGAGCAACAGTTTTGAATTTAGGAGGAACAGCCTTTATATTACTTTCAGTAGCGGTTCTGTTTATAATCTATGCCACAGTTCAAAGTTTTTACTGGAAAAAAACTGAGGAGATAGAAATACTAAAACTTTTAGGTGCAACACCTTCGTATATAAGATATCCTTTTTTAATTGAAGGTGGATTAATTGGATTGATTGGTGCTATTTGGGCAGAAATTGCTCTATTAGTAGTTTATTTTGTTTTACATTTTCAAAATATCTCTACTTTTCTTCCTGCAATAAATCAGCTTGTATTTCCCTATGAAATTTTTTATTTTTTACCAATTACAGGGGTCTTGTTTGGAATGTTTTCTTCATTTTTTGCACTTGGAAAAATAAAGTATCAGTAAAGATGTTAGGAAAAAAATTATATATCGCATCAATAATTTTTATCATGTCAATAATTTTTTGTCCTATTTCTATGATTTCCATTTCTTTTGCCTCTCAATCTAAGGAAGAACTTAAAAACATAAAAAAAGAAATAGAAACTCATAAGAAAAAACTTCGTGAGACTGAACAGGTTGAAAAAAATGTAATTCAAGAACTTAACAAATTCAACAAAGAACTTGCAGAAATTGAATCAAAGATAAAAGAGCAGAAAGCGAAGATAAAGAGTATTCAAGCCAATATTTTAAAGATTGAAGAAGATATAAGAGTTTACAGTGAAAAACTTGAGACACGAAAAAACTATCTCTCTGCCAGAATAAAAAGTGCGCAGAGATTACATAATCAGCCTGATCCACTTTTGATGGTATTAATGGAAAATGAACTTACAAAAGCTATTAGGCTTGTAAGAAATATTCAAAGAATTGTAAACATTGACAAAACAATTATGGAGGAATACAAAAACGAATTAAATCAACTTATAACATATGACAATCAATTAAAAAGGCTTCAAGCCTCTCTAAAACAGGAAGAGATAACATTAGAAAAAACCTATCAGCAACAAAACATAAAGAAAAAGGAAAGAGAAGTTCTTCTTGCTAAAGTGAGACAGGAAAAATCAATGTATGAAAAGAAAATAAAAGAACTTGAGGAGAATGCAAGAAGACTTACAAGGCTTTTACAGGAAACCGAGAAAAAGGAAAAAAGAACAGGGAAAACTGATGATTTACCAGATACAGGCTTTACAAAAAGAAAGGGAACTCTTCTTTGGCCTGTTAGTGGTCCTGTAATTGCCCATTATGGGAAACAAACTGACCCTGTATTCAATGTTCCTATGTTCAGAAGCGGAATTTATATTAAAGCTCCGCCACGAGCAGGAGTTAAATCTGCAGCAGAAGGAAAAGTTGTTTATGCTAATTATTTCAAAGGCTATGAAAACCTTGTTATAATAAGTCATGGAGACGGTTATTACACAGTTTATGGAAATTTAGGCTCTTTTTCAGTAAAAGAGGGAAGTTTTGTAAAAGCGGGACAAATTATAGGAACAGTAAGCGAAAAATCAGCAATTGACACTCCCGCTGTTTATTTTGAAGTAAGATACAGAGGAAAACCACTTAATCCAGAGGAGTGGTTAAGAAAATAAAATAGGAGGATATAGAAGTGAGGTCAAGGCTTAAAGTTTTTTCAATAATTTTAATCATTGCCTTTATGGGTGTAGTTATAGGAAGATGGTCAGCAGCACAAAATACTGGCTCTGTTTATGAAGATTTAAGAACATTTACCGAAGTTTTTACAACCATCAAAAAACATTATGTGGATGATGTCAAGGCAAAGGATTTAATACAATCTGCTATAAAAGGTATGATTAATTCCCTTGACCCCCATTCTGCTTATCTCAGTCCAGAGGATTATAAGGAATTTCAAACTGAAACAAAAGGAGAATTTGGTGGAATAGGCATTCAAATAGGAATTAAAGATAATGCACTGACGGTAATTGCTCCAATTGAGGATACTCCTGCATGGAGAGCAGGAATTAAAGCAGGAGATAAAATTCTGAAAATTGATGGACAGTCAACAAAGGATATGAATATCAATGAAGCTGTAAAGAAAATGAGAGGACCAAAAGGCAAACCTGTAACTCTTACAATTATGAGAGAAGGATGGAAGGACAGTAAAGATATTACAATCATAAGAGATATCATTAAGATTAAGAGTGTCAAATACAAAATGATTGATAAAGAAATTGGATACATTAAGCTTACTCAATTTCAAGAAAAAACAGCAGAAGATTTGGCAAATGCTCTAAAGGAGCTTAAACAATCAGGCATGAAAAGCTTGATTCTTGATTTAAGAAATAACCCGGGTGGACTGTTGCAAAGTGCAGTTGATGTAGCTGAACAGTTTTTACCTCAAAAACATCTTGTTGTATTTATAAAGGGAAAATCAGGAGAAAAAATGGAATATTACACAGAAAACATAAGACCAGCTTATACTGATATTCCAATGATTGTTCTTGTAAATCAGGGCTCTGCCTCTGCTTCTGAAATTGTTGCTGGAGCTTTACAAGATTGGGAAAGGGCATTAGTGTTAGGTGTTCAGACCTTTGGTAAAGGCTCAGTTCAGAGCCTTATACCTTTAAGCGATGGTTCTGCCCTAAAGCTTACCACTGCAAAATATTATACACCAAAGGGTAGAAGCATACACGCAGTTGGAATAATGCCTGACATAGAGGTAAAACTTGTTTCTAAAAATGGCAAAGAAGTCCCCGTTATAAGAGAAAAAGATTTAGAAGAGCATAAAAAAGGCGAAAAAGTTGAACCAACTGAAAAGGTTCCTGTGGAAGTTGATGAAAAAGAAGATAATCAACTTCAGAGAGCAATAGAGATTTTAAAAAGCTGGAAAATAATTGAAAAGCTTAAAAAAGCTGCTTAAATATTTTAAATCTAAATTTAGCGATCTTATACAAAAAGTTTATTAAACTATTATTGCACGTCTCACCCTCGGTGAGGCATGCAATCTAATAAAAATGCGAGATTGCTTCGCTACGCTCGCAATGACACTTGAAAATCTCGCAATTTATTTTAAAATAAAAGAAGATGCCGAAGTGGCGGAATTGGCAGACGCGCCAGATTCAGGATCTGGTGGTGGCAACGCCGTGCGGGTTCGAATCCCGCCTTCGGCATTAATTATTAATTGTTGAAATTTTATTATTGTTTATGTCATATTATTGACATGTTAAATCAAACAATCATTGTTGGAAATTCATCTGCCATAAAAAAAATTCTTGCTCTAATTGATAAAGTTGCCAAAGCAAACAGCACTGTTCTTATAACAGGAGAATCAGGCACAGGAAAGGAATTAGTTGCAAGGCTGATTCATGAAAAAAGTCCACGAAATAACAAACCTTTCATTCCTGTCAACTGCGCTGCTATTCCTTCAGAGTTATTAGAATCTGAACTATTTGGTCATGAAAAGGGTGCATTTACTGGCGCTGCGTATTCCCGTCCCGGTAGATTTGAACTTGCCAATGAGGGCACAATATTCCTTGATGAAATTGGTGATATGCCTCTTCATCTTCAGGTTAAAATTTTGCGTGTTATTCAAGAGAAAACATTTGAAAGAATTGGTGGCATAAAGCCTATCAAAGTAAATGTCAGAATTCTTGCTGCGACAAATAAAAATCTTGAGCAAGAAGTAAAGGAGGGAAGATTTCGGGAAGACCTTTACTGGAGACTTAATGTTGTTCCTATACTCATTCCTCCACTAAGGGAAAGGAAAGACGATATTCCCATTCTTTGCGATTTTTTTATCAACAAATATGCATCAAGCTTTGGTTACAAAATAGAGCTCAGTGCACAGGTTATTGAAAAATTTTTGAATTATCATTGGCCGGGAAATGTCAGGGAACTTGAGAACTTGATTGAAAGGCTTTATGTTTTAAATGAGGGTGGTAAATTTTCGGTTGAGGACTTACCTGAAAAAATAAAATACTCTGAAAATAAATTTGATCGGGACCTTATTCCAGAAGAACTTAATCCATTTAGCTCAGGAATAGACCTCAATGAAATGATTAAGGAATACGAAAAAAAGCTCATACTACATGCATTAAATCTTAATGATTGGATTAAAAGCCGGGCAGCAAAGTATTTAAATATCAACAGAACAACTCTTATAGAAAAAATGAAAAGGCTCGGCATAAAAGACAATGAAGCTAAAAATGGATAGCCCCTCTTTCAAAAAAGCGCTCTTTTTTTTGTTTTTATTAATATTTCTCTTTATTGGCTTTCAGGTTAATTCTGAAGAACCATTAAAAATGGCAGACACTTATTTAAAAACAAAAAATTACCTCAAGGCAAAGGAAATTTACATAAAGTACATAGAAGACCCTAAATTAGCTCCAGATGCGTTAATTGGACTTGGCAAAGCTGAATACTTTCTGGGAAATTATCCAGAAGCTTCCATTTATTTAAAGAGACTTTTAAGGGATTTTAAAGACTCTCCCCATGTAAATGAAGGAAATCTCTATATGGGACTTGTAATGCTAAAACTTGGAAAAATCAAAGATGCTGAGAGCTTTTTAAACAAAGTGCTTTCGCCTTTTGAAAAACAGGCAATGGTAGGCAAAGCTTGGATTGCGTTTCACAAGGGTGATTTAAAATTTGTTGAACAAGTATTAAACAAGCTTGATAAAAAAGACTTTTATGAACCAGATATTGCCCTGTTAAAAGTAAAGTATCTTACAGCTTCAGGAAAGCCTGTTGAGGCTCTGAAGGAGTTTGAAAAAAATTATGCCTTAAAAAAGCCTGACTATGATATTGATAAAGCCGAAATTTTAATTAAGGCTGGTAAGTATCAAGAAGCTGAAACTACATTGAAAAAATTCATTGAAAGGGCAAAGAAAAATTTAGATATTATTAAAGCTAAAAACCTGCTTTTTGATTTATATTTTCAGAAAGGCAGATTTGAAGAAGCAGCAAAAGTTGGTAGGGAGTTATATTTTTATATCCCAAATGATGAGTTTAAGATAAAACTTTACAATGTTTATTTTAGCCAGAAAAATTATGATGAGGCATTGAGAATGCTCATAGGACTAAGGGACAAAAAATTTAAACAAGAAAAAATTGAAGAATTTTTAAAAAGGCTTATGGATGAGAATCCTGAAAAAGCAGAGGATTATATTCTAAAGTCTTATTTTTATCTACCCCCTGAATCTTCCCTATTGCTTGAATCTGCAAATTTTCTTATTTCAAAGGGAAAGCTTAGTGAAGCTAAGAATTTATTAAGAAAACTACAAACTGGCAAAAGAAGGGCTGATGCAAACATTCCTCTTGCAAAAATTTTGCTTAAGGAAAATAAAGTCGGAGAAGCAAAAAAATTACTTGAACCCATGATAGATAAAAACCAAGAAGCAGCAATCCTTTATGCAGTGGCTCTTGAAAAGGAAGGTAACAAACAATCAGCTTTACAATATTTAAGAAAAAATGAAAAAAACATTAAGGATGCAGAAATCATTGCCAAACTTGGAGACCTTGAGTATTCATACGGCGACAAAAAGAAGGCTTTTGTCTACTGGAGCAGAGCAGCTCAACTTGGAAATGCTGAAGCTATGGTCAAAACCGCAGATTATCTATATCTTTCCAACAAAAATAGAGAGGCTGCTGACTACTACAAAAAAGCAATAGATGCTGGAGTAAAGGATACTGAGACATTGATGTGGGTTTATTATCAGTATGGAAAAATCACAAAGGACAAGAAGTATCTTGAAAAAGTTGCTGAGTCCAACAGCCAATTTAAAGAAGCAGCAAAGGCTCTTCTGGAAAAGTTATGAAGCACGAAGAACTTTTTAATGAAGCAATTCTCAAAATAACCTCAGCCTCTGATGCACTTATTAAATACTACAATGTTTTAGAAAACAAGATAAAACTTCTCACAGAAGAGGTTGAGCAGAAAAAAAGACTTCTTAGCAGTATAATTGATAGTATTGACATTGCTGTTGTTTTTTTTGACAGCGAGGGAATTATAAGGCTTATCAACAAAGCTGGAGAAACCCTATTTAATGTTAAGGCAGAGGAAATAATTGGGCAGAAAGAACTTCCTATTACAATTGAAAATGACAGGGTGATTCCAAAGGATGCTCCTCCATTTTACTCAATAGTTTCATCTTCCGAAGTTTTTGATTCAGATGGAAACAGAATTGGCAAAGTCTTTATCTGTAAGGATATAACACGAATAAGGGAACTTGAGGCAGAAAATGAAAGAAACAGAAGGCTTAGTGCAATGGGCTCCCTTGTTATGAAAATCGCCCATGAAATACGAAATCCTCTTGGTAGCATTGAACTTTATGCAAATATGATATCTGAAGACTTGAAAGACACCCTGCATGGTGACTATGCAAGAAGAATTTCAAATTCAGTGAAAATGCTCAGAAACACTCTTGAAAATATGCTTGGATTCACAAGGGGTATTGTTCCCAAAAAGACAGAGGTATGTTTAAACGATTTTTTATCAGATTTTGTAAAAGAGTTTTATGAAGTATTTAACAGAGTAGGAATTGAATTTAAATGCAAAATTCAAAAAAAAATTACTGTCAAGCTTGATCCCTCTTTACTAAGGCAGGCTCTGATAAATCTTATAATGAATGCTTATCAGGCAATGCCAGATGGTGGAGTTTTGCAGATAAATGCGAAGGAAGAAAATAAATTTGTCAAAATTTCTGTTATTGACAGTGGTCAAGGAATTGACAGTGAAATCATTGATAAAATATTTGATCCGTTCTTTTCAACAAAGGACAGAGGCACAGGACTTGGCTTAAGTATTACGAATAGCATAGTTTCTGCTCACGGTGGAAAAATTGAAGTAAAAAGTAAACCCAAAGAAGGCACAGAATTTGTATTATACTTTCCAGTAGAATGAGGTCAGTTTTAATAATAGATGACGAACCTGATATGGGCTTTGCTTTAAAGGATGCAATGGCTCGTTTTGGTTTCAATGCCCAATATTTTAGAGACCCTACTCAGGTGCTTTCAGATGTTAATATTGCTGATTTTTCTCTCATCATTACCGATGTAAAAATGCCTAAAATGGATGGACTACAATTTCTTGCAGAGATAAGGAAAAAAGGAATCTTTACGCCTGTTATAGTTATTACAGGATATGGAAATGTTCAGGATGCAGTGCAGGCAATGAAACTTGGTGCGGTTGATTATTTAATGAAACCTTTTTCAATGGACAGCCTTAAATCTATTGTTTCCAGACTAATTCCTGATGAGGAAGAGATTGTTGCCGAATCCCAACAGATGAGAAGGCTTCTTGAAATTTCAAAGGAAATAGCAAAGACAGACATAACGGTCTTACTAACTGGAGAAAGTGGTGTTGGAAAAGAGGTAATTGCAAGATATATACATAAACACAGCAACAGAGCAAATCATTCATTTGTCGCAATTAACTGCGCAGCCATAACAGAGACACTTCTTGAGGCAGAGCTTTTTGGATATGAAAAAGGAGCATTCACAGGTGCGACAGAAAGAAAGCCGGGAAAATTTGAATTAGCTGACAAGGGCACAATACTGCTTGATGAAATAAGTGAAATGGCTTATAGACTTCAGGCAAAGCTACTTAGGGTTATTCAAGAAAAGGAAGTTGACAGAGTAGGCGGAACTAAACCGATTAAGGTTGATGTGAGAATTATTGCTACCACAAACAGAGACCTTGCAGAGGAGGTAAAAAAAGGCAATTTCAGGGAAGATTTGTTTTACAGAATAAATGTTTTTCCAATTAGAATTCCACCTTTAAGAGAAAGAACAGATGATATCATTCCATTGGCAGAATTTTTCCTAAAAAGACTTTCCAACAAAATGTCAAAAAAATTTACACTAAGCAGTGAGATGAAAAAATATCTTATTCAAAGACCTTGGCATGGAAATGTAAGGGAACTTGAAAACTTTATTTACAGGCTTGCAGTTTTAAGTCCAGATGGAGTTCTAAAGCCTCTTGAAGAACCTGCCTTTGAGCCAGATATGGATAAATCCTTAAAGACAGGAAGCTTAAAGGATGCTGAAAAAGAGATGATTATTGATGCACTCAAAAAAACCGAAGGCAATCGCACAAAGGCAGCAAAAATTTTAGGAATAAGTGTAAGGACTCTGCGCAACAAAATAAAAGAGTATGGACTTAAGGATTTGTAATGGCATAATATTTGCTTAAAAAATTTTTAGCGATATTTAACAGAGGTGAAAAAATGGATAACTCAATAAAATTACTTTCAAAAATTATGGATATTTGTGCCTATAGGCAAAAAATTCTTGCCTCCAACATAGCAAATGCTGATACTCCCGACTACAAAGCAAAGGATATAAATTTTCAGGAAGAGCTGAAAAAGGCAGCAACATCAGACAGTATATCCTTAAAAGTCATTGAAGCACCTACAACAATGCCAAACAGGGATGGAAACACGGTTAATATTGAGGTTGAAATGACAAAACTAACTGAGACGCTTTTAATGTATAACAGTGCGGTTCAGCTACTTTCTAAAAGAATTGGAATGTATAAGGATGTAGCTCGGGGAGGTAGATAATGGCAGATTTATTTTTACCTTTAAAGGTCTCTGCAACTGGTCTTGAAGCACAGAAAATTAGGCTTAATGTAATAGCTTCTAATCTCGCAAATATAAATTCCACAAGAACTCCTGAAGGCGGTCCGTACAAAAGAAAAGACGTTCTTTTTGTGACCTATATGTATGACCAAATATCACATGGCGTGGATGTTCAAAAAATAGTTGAAGACCAGCGACCGCCAAGAACTGTTTATGACCCATCCCATCCTGATGCTGACAAAAATGGCTATGTAAAATATCCAAATGTAAATCCAATGGAGGAGATGATTAACATGATTTCAGCATCAAGGGCTTACGAAGCTAACCTAACTATGATAAACTCATATAAGGAGATGTTTTTAAGAACCCTTGATTTACTAAGGGCATAGGAGGTTACTGATGACAGAGATAAAAAATATCAGTGAAATTTTAGGGAAAAGTCTTGAGGAGTTAAAAAATCTTAAAGGTGCTGATAAGGAATCCTTTGAGCAGGCTCTAAAGGATGCTATAAAAGAGGCATCAAAGGTTGAACAGGAAGCCCAGAAGGCAATAGAGGATTTTGCAAAGGGTGAGGTAAGTATCCATCAGGTTGTTCTTGCAATGGAAAAGGCTGACCTTACGCTTCAGACTTTAATTCAGGTGAGAAACAAAGTAATCACAGCTTACGAAGAAATATCTCGCATGCAGATTTAATGAAAAATGGCAATCAAAGATAGAATAAACGCAATTGTAGAGAATTTTAAAAATTTACCAACAAATAAAAAAATCACATTAGGAGCTGTTGTCTTAATCATAGTGTCATTAATACTCACCTCCTTGCTTTGGCTTCAAAAGGTTGATTATCAGGTTCTTTACAGCAACTTATCCTCAGAGGATGCAGGAAATGTTATCAATAAACTAAAGGAAAAGAAAATTCCCTATCAGGTAAAGGAAAATGCGATTTATGTGCCTTCTGATAAAGTGCATGAGTTAAGGCTTGAGCTTGCTGCTCAAGGAATACCATCAGGAGGTGGAGTTGGTTTTGAAATATTTGATAAAACATCCATTGGACTTACTGAATTTTCTCAAAGAATCAATTACATTCGGGCACTTCAGGGTGAGCTTTCAAGAACAATAAAAAGGCTGCAGGAAATAGATGATGTCAGAGTTCATATTGCAATACCTGAGAAGTCAATATTCACAGAGAAAGAAGACCATCCAACTGCCTCTGTGGTTTTAAAGCTAAAACCAGGAAGAGCTCTTGCTAAAGAGCAGGTATCCAGCATAGTGCATCTTGTATCAAGCAGTGTGGAAGGACTTTCACCCCAGCATGTAACAGTTGTTGACCAATATGGCAATCTTCTATCAGGTGGAAAGGAGACAACCCAACTTGTTGATGCTACCCAACTTGAATACAAAAGAGCAATTGAGAAAACCTATGAAAAAAACATCCAGAGCATGCTTGAAAACATAGTTGGAAAAGGAAAGGCAATTGTTCGGGTTTCTGCAGACATTGATTTCTCAAAGGTTGAAAAACTTGAAGAAAAATATGATCCAGATACAATTGCTATTAGAAACGAACAGAGAACACAGGAAAAAACAATGGCTCCCCAGACTGGAGGAATTCCCGGTGTACTTTCCAATCAGCCCGGTCAGGCTCAGACAGGAACTGCTCAGCAAAATGTGATTAGCCAGAAACAGCAGGAAACTATAAATTACGAAGTCAGCAAAAGCATTAGCAAAATTTTGGGTTCTGCTGGACAGATTAAAAAGATATCAGTTGCAGTATTGGTTGATGGAACTTACAAAGAAGATAAAGGTAAAAAAATATACACACCAAGAAGTGATGAAGAGATAAAAAAATATCAAGAGCTTGTTCAAGCAGCAGTTGGATACAATAAAGAAAGAGGTGACCAGGTAATAGTTGAAAGCATGCCCTTTGAAGCTGTTCCAGAGGAAAAACCCGGAATTGACATTATGGAACTTGTAAAAACCATATTAAAATACCTCGTTCCAGTGATCATTATTCTGCTTCTCATCCTATTTGTCCTGAAACCCTTAATAAATATTCTTAGAACTCCAGAGAAAAAGGAGATAATCATCTCAGAGCAAATTTCTCCAGAGGAAATAGGCTTAAAGAAAGAGGAAATTATATCTCCTGTAAGAGATTTAAAGCAGGAAATTACTGAAATGGT
>JBEPZQ010000035.1:0-11723 GCA_041640755.1 Thermodesulfovibrio sp.
CTTTGTTGGACATTAAAAGTAATGACAAACAATTCAAAATCCAAAATTCACCATGCACTATTCACTATGCACCAATCACTAATTAGAGACTGCTTCGCCTCCTTCGGAGGCTCGCAGTGACGAAAAAAAAACAGAAGGGCTTGCAGTGATGAAAAAAGCAGAGGCTCGTAGTGACTAAATAGGGCGTCATTGCGAGGAGCGATAGCGACGAAGCAATCTCTGAAATTGCCACGCTATCGCTCGCAACAGGGAGGTTTGCAGTGACGAGTTTTTATCTATGTTTCAGCTAAAAAGTTTGACATAAAAAATCGCTCAATTCAGGTTAAAATTATTATGAAAGGCAACGGAGAGGGAGGGATTCGAACCCTCGGTGGGCTTACACCCACAGCGATTTTCGAGACCGCCCCAATCGTCCACTCTGGCACCTCTCCAGTTATAATAAAATTATATCATTTGGAGAAACCTAAATGGAAAAGATATTAGTTGCAATGAGCGGAGGTGTTGACTCCTCTACAACAGCCTATTTGCTAAAAAAGAAAGGAATGGCTGTAGAAGGAGTTTTTTTTATTCTTTACGATGAGCCTGCAAATCTTAAATTCACTCAAGAATCAGCAGAATTCCTGAATATACCCTTTCACATACAAGACCTGCGAAATCAATTTCAGACCGAAGTGGTAGAGCCCTTTTTTGAGGCATATAAAAGAGGACTTACTCCAAATCCATGTGTATTATGTAACAGAAAAATCAAGTTTCCTGCTCTAAAAAATTTGGCAGATAAAATCAATGCGCAATATTTTTCTACTGGACATTATGCAAGAATCTTAAAAATAAATAACAAGCCCTTTCTTTTCAAAGGCATTGATCCTATAAAAGACCAGTCCTACTTCCTCTATGGAATTGAAAGAGATTTCCTTGAAAGAATTCTGTTTCCTCTTGGAGAGCTTACCAAACAAGAAGTTAAAAATATAGCACAACAGGCAGGAATTCCTTCTGCTCAAGCAGAGGAAAGCGCTGAGGTTTGTTTTTTAAAGGACAAAAGATATTACGATTTCTTAAAGAAATCTGAGGAGGGTCCGATTGTTGAGATATCTACGGGAAAAATTTTAGGTCATCATAAAGGCATTCATCTTTATACAATAGGACAAAGAAAAAGGCTCGGAATAGCTTATCCTCACCCTCTTTATGTAGTTAAAATAGACCCTTCTTTGAATACTGTTTATGTCAGTTCAAAAGATATGGCTTTCATGAAAGAATTTTATGTTGAAGAACTCAACTGGCTTGCTGATTATGAAAAAAGCGAATTCTCATGCGAAGTAAAAATTCGTTATGCCATGAAGCCTGAGAAGGCTTTAGTAAATATTTTGGACGATAATAGAGTAAAAGTGTGTTTTGAAATTCCTCAGTTTGCACCAACACCGGGTCAAAGTGCTGTATTTTATAAAGGCGATATGGTATTAGGTGGAGGAATTATTACGGAGACAGTGCAAGATTTTTAAGAGCCTTTGTCTCCTCAATTTCAAACATTATATTCATGTTTTGAACAGCTTGTCCCGATGCACCTTTTACAAGGTTGTCTATCGCTGAGATGAGAATTAGACGATTTGTTCTTGGATTTACTACAGCACCAATGTAGCAATAATTAGTTCCTTTTACATACTTAATGCTTGGAATTTGTCCCTCAGGCATTATTATTACAAAGGGCTCGTTTTTGTAAAATTCCATTAGAATTTCAATCGCATCTTTTGTTGTGATGTTTTTTGTTAACTCGGCATATATTGTTGAAAGGATTCCTCTGTTTAAAGGTAAAAGATGAGTTGTAAAATCAATTGTTATAGGACTTCCAAATGCGTAGCCTAACTCCTGCTCTATCTCTGGAGTATGTCTGTGTTTAGCTACATTGTAAGCTCTAAAATCCTCATTGACCTCACAATAGCTTAAGGTTACCTCAGCCTTTCTTCCAGCACCAGAGGTGCCAGATTTTGAATCTGCAATGATTGTCTGAGGATTTAAAAGCCCTTTTTTCAAAAACGGATAAAGAGGCAAAATGACACTTGTTGGATAACATCCTGGATTTGCAATCAGTTTAGAGATCTTTATATCTTCCCTGTAAATCTCTGGCAGCCCATAAACAGCTTCATTTAGAAGATGAGGGAAAAGGTGAGTTGTTTTATACCATTTCTCGTATATACCTGAATCTTTAATCCTGAAATCTGCAGAAAGGTCTATAACCCTTTTGCCAGCATTTAAAAGTTCTGCTGCAACCTGCTGTGACTTTCCATGTGGCAAGGCAAGGAAATAAACGTCAGCTCTGTCTTTTATTTTGTTGGTATCAAGATTTTCAAATTTTAGATGGCTATAAACAAAAAAAGCAGGGAAAAGCTCATTGACCGCCATCCCTGCTGATTTTTCACTTGTAACTCCTACTATTTCAACTTCATCATGAAGCGAAAGAATTCTTAGAAGCTCACTTCCTGTATATCCACTTCCTCCACAGATAAAAACTTTAAGCATTTTATCTCTTGGAGAACTGGAATCTCTTTCTTGCCTTAGGCTGTCCGTACTTCTTTCTCTCTACTTCTCTTGGGTCTCTGGTAAGGAATCCTTCTTTTTTAAGCTTTGGCTTGAGGTCTGGATTAAGACTTACAAGGGCTCTTGCAATACCATGCCTTACTGCACCTGCCTGTCCGCTTAATCCTCCTCCATCTACATTGACGATAGCATCATACTTTCCTACAACACCTGCTACCTGAAGTGGCTGCATTAGAATCATCCTTAAGGTTTCTCTTGGAAAGTATTCTTCAACTGACTTACCATTAACGATTATCTTCCCTGTGCCAGGAGTTAAAATGACCCTTGCCACAGACCTTTTTCTTCTTCCCGTTGCTCCGTATTGACTTGCCATATTGCTTCACCTCAACTTAATTGAATTGGCTCAGGATTTTGAGCTTTATGAGGATGCTCAGAGCCTTTGTAAACTTTGAGCTTTTTTATCATTTTTCTGCCAAGCCTTGTTTTTGGAATCATTCCCCATACCGCATCAAAGATAACTTCTTCAGGTTCCCTTTCAAGCCTCTCCTTCAAAGTTTCTGCCTTAAGATTTCCCATATAACCTGTGTGGTGGTAATATACCTTATCAGTTAGTTTTTTGCCTGTGACTTTGATTTTCTCTGCATTAATGACTACTACAAAATCACCATTGTCAACATTTGGAGTATAGGTTGGCTTGTGTTTGCCCATGAGAACTTTTGCAATTCTTGCAGCAAATCTTCCAAGTGTCTGTCCAGTTGCATCAGCAATATACCATTTCCTGTTTACTTCTTCCTTTTTCACAAAAGGTGTTTTCATCTTTATACCTCACCTCAAAGATTTTTTTGGTTATAACACTAAAATAATAAAATACCTAAAAATTTAGTCATTTGTCAAATCAAGATATGGAAGTCTTTATCTTTTGCGGCGTTAAATGAAGAAGTTGAGAAATCAATATAAACATAAATTGGGGGATTCTTAAGAGTCATTGTGAGCAGAGTGAAGTAATCTCGCCTTTCTACGGCTCGTAAAAAGAGATTTCTTCGGCATAACTTCGGTCTGCCTCGCAAGGTCGGAGAGCCCGATTACCATGATTTATCTTCAGTAAGGCATGCATTTAACACTAAAAAATAGCTCAATTTAGATTCCAACTGTCATTTCAATTTTACTTCAAAAAATTTTGGGCATCAGGTCTTAATTTTTATTATAAAAGCCCAAGATTAAAGACCTGACGCCCATGTGGAGGAGGGTGGGGTATGCCAATTTTTAGATTTTAAATCTTGAAATAATCCACGCTTTCATCAAGGCTTTTCACTTCTCCATAAAGTCTTTCAACAAGAGTTCTTACATCTTGTATCATTCTAACTGTAGAATTTATAGCTTCTCTGATGCTATCCATATTTTGAGCTATTTCCTCACTTGTGGCCGAAAGTTCCTCAGTAGCTGCAGCTATTCTTTGAATCATATCCATTGCTTTTTCTGTTGCAGATACAATTTCATCAAGTGCTTTCATTGCCTCCTGAGCAAGATTTACTCCACCTTCAGCCTGAGCGCTACTTTGATTCATTGCATTTACTGAAGCATTGGATTTTGCTTGTATATTTCTTATTTTTTCACCTATCTCATCTGTTGCCTTCGCTGTTCTTTCTGCAAGCTTACGCACTTCATCCGCAACAACAGCAAAACCTCTTCCTTGCTCACCAGCCCTCGCTGCCTCAATTGCTGCGTTAAGTGCAAGCAGATTTGTCTGGTCTGCTATGTCTTTTATTGTAAGCACAATTTCTCCAATCTCCTGTGAGCTTTGTCCAAGCTCTTCAATTGTGGATGATGCTGTTCTTATTGAATTAGCAATATCAACCATTGCCTTAGCCGCCCTTTCTACAGCTTCTTTACCTTGCAATGCTTTCTCGTTTGCAGCACGAGCAGACTCCGATGAATCAGCTGCATTCTTCGCCACATCAATTATAGTCTGCGAAATCTCCTCTGTGGCTGATGCTACATGGTCAATACGAGAAAGTTGCTGAGAAGAGGTTTTCTCTAAGTTGTCAGTTTCTTTAGAAAGTGGATCAGCAATTGAATGAATATTTTTAGCAATATTTCTTATGTTTCCTATTGTTGTTCTCAAACTTGAGGTTATTCTTTGATAAATATCTCCCATTAAGTCACAGGTCTGAGTTTCTGCTCGTAAATCACCTTTTTCAAGATTATAGAAACAGGCTAAGGCTGATGACATGTTTTTGTTATAGAGTCTGTATGAGTAATAAATCATAGCACTTAGTGCTGTCAACGAAAGTAAAATAAACACAGAATAAATAATAAGATTGTTTCTTCTGTCTCTTTGAACTTTTTCACTAACTTTAATGAATTCTTTGTCTTCGGTATCAATTAATTTAAAAAGTTTATCTTTTATGTCTCTCCAAAGCTTTGTCTCTTCTACAATCTTTTGAACAGCTTCATCTTTTTTACCTTCTACTGCCAATCTCTGAATTTCCATTTTCATCTCATGGTCCTTCTGCCAAAGCTGAACTATCTGTTTAAGTTGTTCTTGCATTTCTCCTTTTGCAAGTTTCATTGCTTCTTCGTTTGCCTTGATAAATTCTTCATGGGCTTTCTGATAATTCTTTTTTGCCTGCTCATCTTTTGGATTTATAAAGACATTTCTTGTAGCCTGTCCAGTCTGAAGCCCCTGAGCATACATGTTATGAAAAGCTACTAATAATTTGGTTTCTTTACTGACAAGTTGTTGTACAGTTTCTCCTATTTTTTTTTCGTTATACCAAGTAAGTGTAAGTAATATTGAGAAAGCAACAACTACTGCGATATTAATAATTTGTAAAAGTCTTTTTACATTTAAAGCTTTCATTTATAACACCTCCCTGGGTTTTAAATGGTTAGCATAAAAATATTTGGAATTAAGCCTGCAATTAATATTACAGTCGCATTTACTCCTACTGTAAAATTAAATGAAGAATGCACAGGTAGTTTTATAGCTTCATACCTTGATTCAAAAAACATTTTCATTACTATCCTCAAATAATAAAAGGCTGAAAGAATACTAAAAATTATTCCAACTACTGCTACCCATATGTAACCAGCGTTTATAATTGATTTAAAAACTAAGAATTTAGCAACAAATCCGCCAAATGGAGGAATCCCTGCAAGAGAGAAAAGGAAAAACAACATGCAAACAGAGATATAAAGATTTGACATTGAAAGCCCAGCATAACTTTCTATTTTTTCTCCATCTGGTACTGCCATAACTGTTGCAAAAGTTCCAATATTCATAAAAGCATAAACAATCATATAAAATGAAATAGCACTGAGACTTTCCTGTGAACAAGCTATCACTGCCAGCATTACATAACCGGCATGAGCAATTGATGAGTAAGCAAGAAGTCTTTTAAGATTTTTCTGCCTCAGTGCAAGCACATTACCTATAGCTATTGTAAGAAGAGCAATAAATACAAGGAAAGGCAACCATAAATCTAGTCTTCCCTTAAATGCCTCAAAAATTACTCTTGCAATAGCTCCCACTGCAGCTGCTTTAGGTCCTACAGACATAAAAGCAGTAACAGGAGTTGGTGCTCCTTCATACACATCAGGAGACCATTGATGAAAAGGTGCGCAACCTGCCTTGAAACACAAGGCAGAAACTATAGCTAATACTCCAAAAATAAGGTAATACTGGGAAGACGAGTTTATTTCAATAAATTTAGCTACACTGATGAAATTAGTATTTCCTGTGACACCATAAATCACTGCTATGCCAAAAAGGAAAAAGGCAGATATAAAGCTTCCAAGTACATAGTATTTTATTGATGCCTCATTTGATTTTAAATCTTTAAATGCTGAACCTGCCAACAGATAAAGTCCCAAAGACATAAACTCAACAGACAAAAACAAAGTAATAAAATCTCTGCTTGATACCACAAGCATCATGGCAAGAGTGCTTAGCATCATAAGTATTGAGTACTCATAAAAAATCTCATCTTTAATCTCTTTATAACGAATAGATATAACTGTACAAAGAACAAGACTTAGGAGAGAAACGAGTTTTATTGTTTGACTAAATTGATCTGCCACAAACAAGCAATTAAATATTTCGCCATAGAAATTAAATAGAGTAAATGCTGTGATTGCTGCGGTTGCAATGACTAAGAAACTATTTAATGTTCTATTTTTTATAAACAAACCTGCAACGAAATATATTAAAAAAAGTGCAGTAAAAACTATTTCAGGCAAAATTACATTGTAGTTACTCATTTTCTTCCTCCTACCTCATTGTTATTCCTGTTAGTATTATAGCATCTAAAAGATTTTTAATTGAAACCTTCATAAAACTAATCGGAACAGAAGGTTGAACTCCTATGTAAAGAACAAGAAATACGAGAGGCAAAAACATTATTACTTCTCTTAAATTTAAATCATGAAGATGCTCTTTTATCGCAGGATTAACTTCATTTAGCACAACTCTGTAGTAAAGCCAGACCATATATGTTGTCCCAAGAACAATTCCAGCAATGATCGGCACGCCAACATAAAAACTGTCCTTGAAAGCTCCAAGCATTACCAAAAGTTCTCCGATAAATGAATTCGTTCCGGGAAATCCTATTGCAGCAGCGGAAAAGAAAGTATAGAAAATTACAAAAACAGGAACTGCCTTTCCAAGTCCACCATATTTTGAAAGGTCCCTTGTATGAGTTCTTTCATAAATTGTTCCTATGCACATAAATAAAGCTCCTGTAACAATTCCGTGATTAATCATCTGAAGAACAGCGCCCTCAATGGCTGTCTGGTTAAGTGTAAAAATACCTAATGTTACAAATCCCATGTGACTGACACTTGAATAAGCAATCAATCTTTTGAAATCTGTCTGCATCAGAGTAACAAAGGCACCATAGATAATGGCAACAAGGGAAAGTACCTGCATGATAAGCTTAAGATACAGTGTAGCATCAGGACAAAAGGGAATAGAAAATCTCAAAAATCCGTAACCACCAATTTTCAGCAAAATTCCTGCAAGAATAACACTTCCTGCAGTTGGAGCCTCTGTATGAGCATCAGGTAACCATGTATGAAATGGAAACATAGGGACTTTTACAGCAAAGGCAGCAAAAAATGCAAAAAACAGCCACATTTGAAACTCAAATGGTAGTTTAACCCTGCTGAGTTCAACAACATCGAATGTTTTTCCAGCTATGAAATACAAACTGATTATACCAATGAGCATTAAAACACTGCCTGCAAAAGTAAAGAGAACAAATTTTATTGCTGCATAAACTCTATTGTAACTACCCCATATTCCAATGAGAAGAAACATTGGAATTAACATTGCTTCCCAGAAAATATAAAACAAAAACAAATCCATAGCACAAAAAACGCCTATCATGGCTATTTCCATAAGCAGTATCAGAATATAAAACTCCCTTACCCTTTCCTGAATTGCTCTCCATGAGACAAGAACGCAAAGTATGCTTATGATAAGAGTGAGCAGAACAAAAAGGATACTTATTCCGTCAACGCCCAACTTGTAGTATGCACTAATTGCAGGAATCCACTCATACTTTTCAATAAACTGAAAAACAGGATTTGTTCTATCAAAGTTAATAAACACAGGAAGAGCGACCAAAAGATTAAGAATTGTTGTGCTGAGGGCAATAAGTTTTACAGAGGTTAAATTCCTTATCAATATTATTAACACAACTCCAATAAGTGGAAAAAATGTTATTACTGAAAGATACGGAAACTCAGTTTGTAAATCAAACATTTCTCACCCCTCAGATTACAAATGGAATAAAAATAATCAAAAACAAAATTAATATACCAATCAGCATCAGAAAAGCATAGTCATGGGCTTTACCTGTTTGAATTACCTTTATAGCATCGCTTAACCGTAATGAACTCCGTGCCATTCCATTATAAGTTCCATCAACTCCAGATGTATCAATCAGCTTGCAAAAGCTTGCTATTTTTAGTATTCCCCTTATGAATACTTTTTCATAAGCCTGTCCGATTATGTTGTATTCAGCTTTTGCAAGAACACTATCTGCAACCTTCATAAATACCTTTGCTCCTTTTCTGTAAAACCAGTCAGCATCAAGGTTTACAGAACGAATCTCTGGAGGATAAATTCCAGCAAGCATGAGCAATGTAAATGCAAGGGCAGAGAATGCAAGTAGTTGAGTCTGGTCTATAACATGAGCTGCTGTGTATGGCTCATAGTCAACAGGATAAGGAAGAATTGAGTAAAGTGGTCCGGGAAAAACTCCTATTGCAATGCACAAAAATGCAGCCATACCCATTGCCACAAGCATATGTTTAGGTGCTTCCTGCGTTCTAATACCTGAGTCATGACTGAAAAATGCAAAGAATGGTATTTTAATTCCTGAATGATGGAAAACACCGGCAGAGGCAAAAAGCAAAGCAATCCAGATAAGAAGCATTCCACCTTCTCCTGAAGCTGAAACTATCATTGATTTACTTACAAAACCACTTGTAAGAGGCACGCCTGAGATTGATGCTGCTCCTACAATACAAAATATGGTTGTAAGAGGCATTGATTTATAAAGTCCTCCTAAATCCGTTGCATTAATCTTTCCTGTTCTGTAAAGCACTGCTCCCATTGACATGAATAGCAATGCTTTGTAAAGAATATGGCAAAATGCATGGGCAACAGTTCCATTCAAGGAAAGCTGAGTTCCTATTCCTATACCAGTTACCATAAAACCCACCTGATTGATAAGACTATATGAGAGAACTCTTCTGAGATTGTTTTCAATAACAGCGTAAAATATAGGAAATGCTGTCATTAAAGCTCCTATGTATATCAAAAGTTCTGTCCCCGGAAAGCCTCTCGCAAGAACATATACTGCTGTCTTTGTAGTGTATGCAGACAGAAAAACTGTGCCCGATTCAGTTGACTCTGGATAAGCATCTGGAAGCCATGCATGAAGAACAGGAAATGCTGCGTTTACGCCAAATCCAAGAAAAATAAGCCAAGAACTCAATCCGCTTAAACCAACATAATTAAACAGTAGAGAACCTGTTTCATGGTAATGCAAAATTATTCCACCAAGCAGTAGGAGTCCACCAAAAATATGAACCATCAAATACCTAAATCCCGCTGAAATCGCTCCTTTAGTTTTTGCAGCCCACACTATGAATGCTGCAGCCAATGCCATTACTTCCCAAAATATAAAGAGAGTTACAAAATCTCCTGCAAATACAGCTCCAAGAGAACCACCTGCATAAGAAAAGGCAGACATTAAAAGAAGATTGTCTTTTACATGAAGACTGTATATACAACCGATTAGAGTAATAAGGGAAAATATATATCCAAAAGCAAGAGATAATCTGTCCACTCTTCCAAAAATAAGCTCGTAATCCAGTATTTTTACAATCCAGTATGTGCCTTCCTGCATAGTAAATACATATAGGATGGTAATTAAAGGAACAAGTATTAGGTAGACTTGCTTTATCTTGCCCTTCAAAAAAGGAATAAGAAAAGAGCCAAAAATCAGGATTAAAGAGGGCGGAATTGGATTATTCATCATAGTAGTCCTCCCGCCTCATCACTATTGGTCTAAGTATGTGTTTGGCAGCAAGAACAAGCAAAATACAGGCTACCAAGCCATATGCTCCGTAAAAAGATGGATAGCCATCAAAACCAAAATAAGCATGTTTGTGTATAAAAGGGTCAATTATAATTAGCAAAACAAGGAAACTAAAAAATATTCTCAAAATTTTCTTTAAACTTCCCGGCTTATCAAGAAAATACTCTTTATCTTTCTTCATTCTCTGCCCTCCTTCATTTTGCTCCAAGTATAATAATCGCAGTCAGATATAAAACTCCTAAGGCAAACACTATGTAAAATACAGTTCTGTAAGGAGGAACTGGATCGTGTTTAAGAATCATTCTCTCTTCTGACTTTCTTTCATCTGTCATTTGAGCACCTCCTTAGCAAGCTCAATAATTAAGTCTGGATAAATACCAAGAATTATACTAATTATTGCAGTAATAAAAAGAGGAACTACCATAAAAGGATTTTCTCTTATTTCATGGACATGCTCATGGCTGTGTCCTGCGTTATGGTTAAACTTCTTAAAATACGCTCTATAGATAATTGGAAGAAAATAACCAGCGTTTAGCAGAGAACTCGTAAGTAAAACCGCTAAAATATCTATACTTTGTCTTTCAATTGAGCCAATCAATAAATACCACTTAGAAATAAAACCTCCTGTAAGGGGAACTCCAATCATACCCAAAGCTCCAATTGTAAAAGCTGCCATGGTCCAAGGCATTTTCTTTGCTATCCCATCAAGCTGGCTCACCTCAGTCTTATGGGCACATACATAAAGCGAACCTGCGCAGAAAAACAATGTAATTTTTGCAAAGGCATGATTTGAAATATGTATAATTCCACCAATTATTCCATGATAAGTTAGAAGAAGTGCTCCCAAAATTATATAAGACAACTGACTTATTGTTGAAAAAGCAAGCCTTGCCTTGATATTATCCCTTGTAAGAGCAATAATAGAGCCAACAGTAATGGTAAAGGCTGCCATAAATATACCTACATCAGTAGCAGAAAGTTCTTTAAGAAAATCAACTCCAAAAACAAAGAAAACAACTCTTAAGACAGTAAATACACCTGTTTTAACAACTGCAACTGCATGAAGCAAGGCACTCACTGGAGTTGGTGCTACCATAGCAGCAGGAAGCCAACTATGAAGAGGCATAACCGCAGCCTTAGCAAATCCGTATAGATACATCAGAAAAACAATTCCTAAAATTCCTTTATAAGTCTGTCTTACATATTCAGGAAAAATACCACCTTTCTGGAAATCAAGAGTTCCAGCAAGCATATAAGTTATTACAATAGCAGCTACAAGAAATAGTTTTGCTGCTCCAATGAGATAAATTGCATATTTTCTTGCTCCTGCCTTTGCCTCATCTGTTTCATGATGGGCAACAAGTGGATAAGTAACAAATGTTAATCCTTCATAAAAAAGGAACATCGTAAAAAGATTAGCTGAGAAGGCAACTCCCATAGTCGTGGAAAGCGCTGCCGCAAAACAGGCAAAGTATCTTGTTTGCTTTTTCTCATTATGTCCACGCATATATCCAATTGAATAAAATGTAGTGATTATCCACAGAAAAGATGCTCCAAGTGCAAAAAGCATTCCCAAAGCATCGG
>JBEPZQ010000036.1:0-3073 GCA_041640755.1 Thermodesulfovibrio sp.
ATCTTCCGCAAAATTCAAACTCTGTTCCATACAGCACAGTTTTTGATGCCATTCTTCTTGGAAGAAAACCTCATATATCATTTGAACCAACAAGAAAGGACTTAGAAATTGTTGAGAGAATTATCAATAATCTTGAACTAAATCAGTATGCCTTTAGAAAAATTAACGAATTAAGTGGTGGCGAGGCTCAAAAAGTTCTCATTGCAAGAGCACTTGCCCAGGAGTCCGAGGTGCTTTTGCTTGATGAACCTGTAAATCATTTTGATCCAAAAAATCAGATTGAGATTCTTAAATTTTTAAAAAAAATAACCATAGAGCTAAATCTTGTAACTATTATTGTTATGCATGACCTTAATCTTGCTATACAGTTTGGCGATTACTTTATATTTATGAAAAATGGCAAAGTTTACCGCGAGGGCGATTTAAATATTATTAACGAGGATCTTATAAAAGAAATTTTTGAAATTGATGTGAAAATTTTCCAGCTTAATGGACGAAAATTTGTGATTAATGGATAAAAGCATCATATTTGGATTCTCTGCTAAAATAAATCATGAAAAACATTAAATCAATATTAATTTTTCTTTCTCCATTTCTCATTGGTTGGATTGCTCTTTTTTTGGGTGCCTATTTACAGTTCTGTTTTTCTCTCTAAATGAAAAAAAATATTCTTCTTTCCTTGTGACTATTTTAACGCTAGCAGTGGGCTATTTAATCACCAATTACGCAGTGGGAGGATTAATTTTTTTAGTTTTTTATAGGCTTGGCTTATCTTTACTCAAAAAAATTTTGTCTTCCTGGAAAGAATTGGCTATTTCTCTTATGTTATTAGGGATTCTGAGTTTCGTTTTCTATATTATTTTAATAGTGCATCCAATACTGCTTCCTGTAAATTTAGTTAGTTTTGGATTTTTTGCTCTGTCCTTGTTTCATATTCTTGATGTTAGAGGAAGAAAAAACTTTTTAAGAAAGATAGAGACACCAGTAACTGATTATTATCCTAAAGTTTCACTTCATATTCCAATTTATGAAGAACCAATTGATGTTGTAAAAAAAACTCTTTTTTCACTTTCAAAGCTTGAATGGCCTGATTATGAAGTTTGTGTTATTGTCAACAATACAAAAAAAGAAGAATTTTGGAAGCCAGTCAAAGAAATATGTGAAGTTCTCGGTAAAAAATTCAGATTCTTTTATCTGCCTGAATGCCCAGGATATAAAGCAGGAGCTTTAAATTTTGCTTTAAGTATTTCTAGCCCTGAGGCTGAAATAATTGGTGTTATTGATGCAGACTATGAAGTTGAGCCAGATTTCCTTAAAAAAACTGTGCCTTTTTTTTAGAGATCCCAAGATTGCGATAGTTCAGACTCCTCAGGATTACAGAGAAGTTCCTCCATCAATGGAAGGCATATACTGGGCGTATAGATATTTCTTCTCAATTATAATGAATTCTATCAATGAATACAATGCAGCCTCATTTATGGGTACCATGGGACTTATTAGAAAAAGGTGTCTTGAAGAGATTGGTGGTTGGGATGAAAAGATTATTACTGAAGATAGCGAAATTGGAATAAGAATTCATAACAAAGGTTTGAAGACTATATACATTGATAGATCATTTGGAAAAGGTCTTATGCCATTTACTTTTGGTTCTTATAAAAAGCAAAGATTCCGTTGGACCTTTGGAAATATGCAAACAATAATAAAAAATATTGGAAATCTTTTATCAAGGAAGCTAAATATTTCTCAAAAAATATGTTATTTTGGTTTAAATACTGTATGGTTTAATAATCTTTTCATTCCCTGGATTCTTTTATGTATCAGTATTTTTTTGGATCAACAGAACGCAGAAAAAATTTCATTATCCCTAATTGGCCCATTTGTTGGGTTTATTCTCACCAGTATTTTGGGTTTTCTTGTTGTCTTACCAAGATTTCATAATCTGCCCTTTGTAAAAGGTTTTTCAGCCTTACTGGCATATTTCTCATTAACATGGGTGATGTCTATTGCATGGCTTCTCTGTCTAATAAAGAGAGAACGAGAATTTTGGAGGACTCCTAAGATAAAAAAAGATATCAAATTTGCCGGATTTATTAAAGATGCATTTGCCGAAATAACAGTAATCTTTATTTCTCTTTTATTTGCTACCATGGCATTAATAAAAAAGTATTATCTTGTTGCAATCCTACTGACCACTACCGCAATAATATATTTACCCTCATTATTTGCATATAAATGGTTTAAAGTATACAAAAAAATAGAAAAAAAGCATATAGGGAACTCGAAAAATGCGCATTGGAATTGTTGCACCAGTTTGGAAGCCAGTGCCTCCTAAGAAATATGGCGGAACTGAACTTGTAGTTTATCATCTGACTGAAGGTTTAATAAAAAGAGGGCATGAGGTTACTTTATTTGCCTCTGGTGACTCAAAAACTTCTGCCAAATTATTTCCAATCATCGAAAAAAATCTTTATGAAATCTTAGGAGGATTTGATTGGAAGGAACTTTCTTATGATATTCTTCAGGGAGAAATAGTTGCCAAGTGTGCTCATGAATTTGAAATAATTCATAATCATAATGGTTTTGTTCCTTTAGCATTTACTTCTTTTATAAAAACTCCAGTAATAACAACGCTTCATAGCAGCCTTCCTCCTGAACCCAAAATTCTTGCAGAAAAATTTAAGGATAGATATTTTGTATCGATAAGTAATGCCCAAAGGCAACTTGCACCCTATTTAAATTACATAGCTACAGTCTATCATGGAATTGATATTAAAAAGTACCAGTTCAGCGAAAAAGAAGGAGAGTATCTTCTTTTTATGGCAACATTCTCGCCATATAAAGGACCCGATATAGCAATTGAGGTAGCAAAAAAAGCAAGACTTCCAATTATTCTGGCAGGAGAAATAAGAAATGAATTTAAAGATTTTTTTGAACAAAAAGTGAAAGCCTTTGAGGATAAAGAAAATGTGATTATTAAGGGAGAGCTGAGCCATGAGGAAAAAGTTGAACTTTTAAAAGGTGCAATAGCTCTTCTGATGCCAATAAGATGGAACGAGGCCTTTGGGCTCGTGAT